>NZ_JBFALK010000015.1:0-251723 GCF_040656155.1 Microtetraspora glauca | reverse complement strand
AGCTGCCGGCGCGGGTCCGCTTTTGGGGCGGGGGCTCTGCGTATGCCCCCATGTGGCGCCGCGCCCCCCGGCCTGGGGGGGTCCCCGCCCACGACGGGGGTGCACGGTGCCGGCTACTCCTCGTTGTCCGAACTGGCCGGGACGCCGCAGACGGCTTGGATTGTCCGCACGGCCTACTGAGGGCGGACGTTGTGGTTGCGGGCGAACAGATTGCGGGGGTCGTACTGACGCTTGACCGCCGCGAGCCGCTTGTAGGTCTCCGTTGGATAGATCGCGGCGACATCCTCCTCGGTGGCAGAGGAGAGGAAGTTCGCGTAGAGGCCGTTGACGTGAGGTGTGAGTCTCCCCCAGATCGCTTCCAGAGCAGGACGAGCGGCCTCGACGACCGGCGTCGGACCCGCGGTGGTGGTCACGACCATCAACTCCGCCTGGCGATGTGCGTAGGCGGTGGCATCGTCGGGGATTCGGGACACCGCACCGCCGACGCTGCGAACGGCGATGAACGGCGACCGCTCCGATGCCCCGACCTCAGCGAGGATCTGCAGGACCTCGGACACCGATTCCTTGTCGACGAATGCGCTTCGGGTGACAAGCCGGATGCCAGGCGGCGGGGTCGCGCCATCCACGAGCGTGTCCGCACAGGGTTTCAGCGCGATATCGTCGTCGATCGCCGTGCCGAGCCGGCGGATCGGGTCGATCGCCTCGGCCGCGAGTTCCGGGTCATGGCCGTCGAAGGCGACGTGGATCTCGACCGGCGCTTCGGGGCCGCCGGCGAAGGGGTTGGCGAAGCTCGCGATGGATGTGAGCTCTTCGGGGGCGGTGCGGAGGTAGTCCGCCCAACCCTGCAGCACGGTGGCCGCCTCCGATGCCGGGAAGGCGATCTTGCCGTGGAAGACGTCTGTCGTCGGGTGTGCCGCGAACTCGAAGGCGGTCACGATCCCGAAATTGCCGCCGCCACCGCGAAGCGCCCAGAACAGCTCCGGGTTCTCCCCCGCGCTCGCACGCACGACCTCTCCGTTGGCCGTGACCACCTCTGCGCCGACCACGTTGTCCAGGGCCAGGCCGTACTTCCTGACCTTCCAGCCGATGCCGCCGGTCAACGTCAGCCCACCGACACCGACGCTCTTGGTGTCGCCTGAGGAGATCGCCAGGCCATGCGGGGCCAGGGTGGCCGCGACCTGACCCCAGGTGGCGCCGCCGCCGATTCGCACGAGGTGACGCTCCTTGTCGATGATCTCCACGGTCGCGAGCGCGCTGAGGTCGATCACGACGCCGCCGTCGTTGGTGCCGAAGCCCGGAAAGCCATGGCCGCCGCCTCGCACGGACAGTGGAAGCCCTGCGCCGGCAGCGAATCTGGCACCCGCTTGCACGTCCCCGACGCTGTTGGGACGCAGAACGTAGGCCGGACTACCCGAAGCCAGTATCGAGCGACTGGCCGATTCGTACTCCGTTCCGCCCGGTTCGATGATGTCGCCGCCGAAGTCGCGGCGAAGGGTTTCACGCGCTGAACTCATGACGTTCCTTCCGTACGTTGGTGCGTGCTGCGCTGAACGAACACAAGATGCCGACGGCCCGATCCTTGTGACAGCGCGGTTATGTGACGTGCGCCACAAGCGGTGGTCCATCGGTGATATCTGACGCACCGCTCCTCGTGACGCCGGCTCGGCGTCACGTCATTCGGCCGCGGTCGACAAATTGGCTACCGTCGCGGTGTCACAAAACGACGGGCCCCGGCGTCTGGTGGGTGACACAGTCGAGAGCGAACAGGAGCCACCCATTGGCCGACACGTCGCGGACCGCGCCCGGAGATCCCGGCGGGGACATGCGCCAGGACCACCGCCCGGACCACCGCCCGGACCCCGCCACCGAGGCGTTCGTCGCCCACCGCAATCTGCTGTTCACCGTCGCCTATGAGCTGCTCGGCTCGGCCGCCGACGCCGAAGACGTGTTGCAGGAGACCTGGTTGCGGTGGTCGGGGGTCGACCTTGACGCCGTGCGGGATCAGCGTGCCTACCTGGTCCGGATCGCCACCCGGCAGGCGCTGAGCCGGCTGCGTACGCTCGGCCGGCGCAAGGAGTCCTACGTCGGACCCTGGTTGCCCGAGCCGCTGCTGACCGCGCCCGATGTGGCCGAGGATGTCGAGTTGGCCGACAGCGTCTCGATGGCGATGCTGCTGGTGCTGGAGACGCTTCAGCCGACCGAGCGTGCGGTGTTCGTGCTGCGCGAGGTGTTCGCTCTGGACTACGACGAGATCGCGGAAGCCGTCGACAAGAGTCCGGCCGCGGTCCGCCAGATCGCGCATCGGGCGCGGTCACACGTCGCTGCGCGTCGACCGCGCGGGGTCGTTTCTCCGGCCGAGACCCGCGGCGCGCTCGAGGCGTTCCAGCGGGCGGTCGAGACGGGCGATCTGCAACGCCTGCTCGATGTCCTCGCGCCGGATGTCGTCCTCTTGGGTGATGGTGGTGGAGTCGTGCAGGCCGCGCTGGAGCCCGTCGTGGGGGTCGGCGGAGTGGTTCTCCTGGCCGCCAGGCTGGGCGGGTTCTCGCTGCAGACGGCGCAGGTCAACGGCTACCCGGCGTTGATTCTCCGGCTCGACGGCGAGATCGACACCGTCATGGCGGTGCGTGTCGACGACGGCCTCATCACCGGGCTCTACGCCGTGCGCAATCCCGAGAAGCTGTCGCGTATGGAGCGGGAGACCGTCCTGCGCCGCTGAGTCCAGGGCCCTCGCCGTAGCCTCACCAGGCACTGAAGCCCGGATCTGGTGGCGGTAATGGCTCCGCGGGTCACCCGGTGCGCGTCCCTTGCCCGGCTGTGAGCGTGTCCGGGGCCGTCCGCGCGGGACGGCCCCGGATCAGCGCGTCACCGCGTTGTGCAGACGGTTCCGTTGAGGGTGAAGACGGCGGGGAGGATGTTCGGGCCGCTGTAGTTGCCGACGAAGCCGATGGTGGTCGACGCGCCGGTGGGCAGCGAGCCGTTGGCGGGCTCGTTGACGACCTTGACATTCGAGCCGTTCTGCGTCCAGACGGCGCTCCACCCGCTGCCCAGGCTCTGCCACGTCCTGGGCCAGGTGAAGTTCAGGGTCCAGCCGTTGATCGGTGCGCCGTTGTTGGTGATGTCGATGGCGCCGACGTAGCCGTTGCCCCAGTCGGACTGGTCGGTCAGCCGTACGGCGCAGGAGCTGGAGGCGGGTGTGCCGGTCGTGAACGTCAGCGGCGGGGAGGCCCACGAGACGCCGCCGCCGCTGTCGCGCGCGATCACGTTGACCGTGTAGCGCGTGCCCGGCTTGAGGTTGCCGACGGTGAAGGAGGTGCCGGCGGTCTCACCGAGTTGCTCGCTGACGGCTCCGTTGTCGCGGTGGACCTCGTACTTCACGATGGGACGCGTACCGGTGGAGGCGGTGGGCCAGGTGATCGTGGCGGTCGTGTCCGTCACCGTCGAGGCCTTCGGTTGTCCCGGCGCGCCCGGCAGCCCGGTCTGCGCGGAGCTGGGATGCACGACGACGGTGGTCAGCGACAGCGGCGGCAGCGTCCGGCTGGTCGCGCTCCCCGAGGTCGAGCTGGTGATGCCGGTCGCGCCGTTGGTGTGGGTCAGCACGGTGGGCGCCCCGGTGGCCGGGCTGAAGCCGGAGTAGCCGATCGTGACCGGGTAGGACGTGTCGGACGACGTGTTGATCAACATGACCGCCAGGTCGCCGTTGGGCCGGCGGACGGCGTGCGCGCTGACCTTCGCCTGGTCGCTGGCGGCCCGGACGAACTGATCGCCGGCGCGGGCGAATACGCTCATCATCCGCAGTGCGTGGTACGGCGCGAAGGGAGTGTTCAACGGCGGCTCGCAGACGCTGCCGTCAGAGGTGCACGTCGCGGACGACAGCAGGCCGAAGTCGCCGTAGTCGGTCTGCCCCTCGACCTGCGTGACATTGCCGATGCCGTTGTGCACGTTCCACCAGTCGACCGTGAACACCCCGTTCGCGAGCAGCGTCGCGTAGGCGTCGGCGGCGGCGAGCGCGCCGGGCTGGGTGTTCGTGCCGTTGCTGCTGGTCCCGGTGTTGAACTCGGTCATCGCGATGCCGATCCGCTCCGATCCTGGTCCCGCGTGCTCGGCGATCTGCCGGCGGGTGAGATCGAGCATGTCGGTGACGTGGCCGGCCTTGTCGAAGGCGCCGGGATACCAGTGCAGGATCACGAAGTCGATCTTCGGTCCGGCGATGGACAGGACGACCTTGTTCCAGGTTCCGTCGTCGCCGCCGGCGATCAGCCCGTCGGGCCAGTTGGCCGCCGTGGTCAGCACCGCGCCGATCTTGACGGTCGGATCCACCGCCTTCATCGCCTCGGCGTAGGCGACGACGTTGCGGGCGTACTCGGCCGGGCTCTTGTCGGCGTGGTCGTCCGCCTCCCAGGCGGAGCCGTAGTGGCCGTTTCCGTAGTTCTCGTTGCCGATCTCCCAGTACTTGACGCCGTATCCCTTGGTGACGTTGGCGTAGCGGACCCAGGCGGCGGCCTCTTCGGCGGTGCCGGTGCCGTAGTTGGCGGTCACCATCGCCTGCGCTCCGGTGCGCCGCGCGCCGCGCATGAAGGTGTCGAAGTCGGTGCCGGGCGCCACGTAGCCGCCGGGAGCGGTGTGGTCGGCCCAGTGATAGATGTCGGAGTAGGAGCCGCCGGGGTAGCGCAGCAGCTTCACCCCGGCGTCCTTGAGTCGGTCCGCGGTCTCGTCGGTGCCCAGGTTGCTGTCCCAGATCGCATGGTTGGTGCCGATGCCGGTTTCGGGGACGGTGGCGAGGGCGGCGCGCGCGTTGACGGTCACCGTGACCGGGGTGACGTCGTCGGCGTACGCGGTGGGACCGTTCAGGGCGGTCAGCGTCAGCAGGACGGCGGACGCGACTCGTAACGGGATTTCGGGCATCGGCACACCTCGTCATGGGTAGCGGCAGTCACTTGACGCCCCCTCCTGACCAGGAGGCACCATGATCCTGTGGGCTGGCGCCTCGGGCGTCAACCGGCGGTGAAAGTTTCACTGCGCATGGTTGGCGGGTGGTCGCGGATCCCGTTTCGGCCTGCGGTTTCTCGGCTCCGGGGTCGTGTTTCACTCCTCTCCGGAGAATCTCTCCCAGGCCGATTGCCGAGTCATGCCCAGGGCGGCGCCGATCCTGGCCCAGGTGACGCCCCTGTCGCGCAGCCGGGTCACCCAGACCTGCAGGCTGGCGTCGACCTGGGCGCTCACGGAGGCGACGCGCGGCAGGAGGTCGAGGATCTGCTCGTCGGTCATGGTGTCCGGCCAGGGGATCTCGGTCGTCGCTGCGGAAGCGTCCGAGGGGGCGGTGGAGGGCGCGGCCGGTGTGTCGAGTATGAGGGTGCAGAGATGCACGCACTCGTTGCAGATGTAGACGCCGGCTCCGGCGATCACCCTCTCCACTTCGGTCTTCGATTTCGCGCAGAAGGAGCAGTGGATCTTCTCGTCGGCCAGAGATGGGGCGGGCATGCGGTCCTCCCGTATCGACGGTTGTCAGGCGTGACCTGACGGTGTGATCGCAACCCTAGACTGTCAGGCCATGCCTGACAAGCCTTCCCCCAAGGCGTCCGCGCCGGGGCCCTCCCGTACCGCCCGGCCCGAGGGGGTTCCAGACTTGACCCTGACACCGTGTGAGGCTCTGCAATGGAAGGCGTCATGTTCACCATCGGAGACTTCGCCAGACACGGCCGTGTCTCGGTCCGCATGCTGCGCCACTACGACGCCATCGGGCTGCTTCGTCCGGCGCGCGTCGATCCGGCGAGCGGCTACCGCTTCTACGAGGCCGGCCAGCTCGCCCGGCTCAATCGCGTCATCGCCCTGAAGGGGCTCGGCTTCACGCTCCAGCAGGTGGCGTCGATCCTGGACGAGCGCGTGAGCACGGAGAGGCTGCGCGGGATGTTGCGGCTGCGGCAGGCGGAACTCGAAGCGGCCATGGCCGCCGCGGCGGCGCGGCTGGCTCAGGTCGAGGCGAGGCTCCGGACCATCGAAACCGAGGGACGCATGTCCATGGACGACATCGTGATCAAGAGCATTCCGGGTGTCCGGGTGGCGGAGCTGACCGGGACCGCCGCGAGCTACGCTCCGGAGGACATCGGGCCGGTCATCAAGCCGCTGTACGACGAACTGTGCCGCCGCCTCGACGCCGCGGGCGTGGCGCCGGCAGGTCCCGGGCTCGCCTACTACGAGGACTCCCCGCTGGGCGAGGGCATGATCACTGTGCATGCCGGGATGACGGTCGCCGCGGATGTGTCGCCGGGCGCCGACTTCTCGGTCGTGGACCTGCCCGGCGTCGAGCAGGCCGCGACGGTCGTGCACCGTGGATCCATGGACGACGTTCTGCGTACGTCCCAGGCGCTGGGTCGCTGGATCGACGCCAACGGCTTCCGGTCCACCGGGTACGCGCGGGAGCTCACCCTGGAGTGTGACGAGAACCCCGCGACGTGGGTGACCGAGCTACAGGAGCCGGTCGTTCCCGTCTGACCCGTGACCGGCCGGGAGCCGCCTGGGCAGGGGCGTGCGGTAGGTCGCTGTCGCCGCTCGTGCTCCCCTGGTGTGCGCTCCCGCCGCCGGCAGTGTCTCTCGGAGGCCGGTCGGCGACGGGAGCGGGGCGTCGTCAGACGCGCTGCCACAACGCGGGGACGTTCGGGGGCTCCCAGCCGGCCATGGCCGTGTGCCCCTGGAGGCAGCGGTAGGTCGCGCCGCCGTAGGTGACCTGGTCGCCGGCCTTGTAGGTGGTGCCCGCGCGCCAGGTGCCGCCGGGAGAGGTGCTGGGCGACGCGCTCGGCGACGGGCTGGTGGGTGGCTGGCCGGGCACGTTGAGGACGAAGTCGAACGTGGCCTCCTTGCCGGGGTTGGCCGTGCGGACGTTCATGAGCAGCCGGGGGTCGTAGATCGTGTCGGTGCTGTTGCGGGGCTCGCCGGGGAAGTAGAGCTGCGTCGTGAGGATCGGGCGGTTGGGCGCCTGGACCTTGACGTGGATGTGCCGGGTACGGCCCGGATAGAGGCCGGGCACGATGGTGGTGAGGGTGAAGGCGCCCTGGGCGTTGGTGAACTGGTGGCCGCGGAAGGTGAATCCGACGTTGTCGTAGGCGCCGTTGGTGTCCGCCTGCCAGAAGTCCAGCAGTACGTTGGCGAGCGGCTGGCAGGCGAGGCCGAACACGTAGCCGCTCAGGGTGAGCGGGATGCCGGGTCCGGAGAGGGTGGTGCGCAGCGGCGAGTTGGGCTTGAAGTACGGGCCTTCGATCTGCGGGACCGTCGGGTCGTCGTCGTCGGAGCAGAACGGGGTGGGGGCCAGCGGCTCGCCCGTCGTCCGTGCGTCGCGGGCCAGCGCGGGAAGCTGCCCGACCAGCAGCGGGAGCGGTGCGACCAGGGCGGCCTTGAGCAGGGTCTTGCGGCTGATTCCCTTGCTCTCCTGCTCGGTGGGCGTGTTCTCGGTGTCCATCAGTGGCCTTCTCGATGTCGGGGGTGAGGCACCCGGCCCGGACCTGTCGTACTCCCCCATCGTGTCGGCGGGTGTGGGTGGGCAGCCGACACCGTACGACCTGGGAAACCGTCCGGCCCGAGGCGCCTGGACTGGACCAAAGCTGACACGGAACGAATCTGCTGAACACCGCACAAGTTTCCATAACTGGGTGATATGGATGCCGTGGTGCCGGTGTTCTCGTCTGCGGCAGGTGGTCGACCAGGGCGTTCAGGGGCGGAGCACGATGCGGCCGGAGGTCTGGCCGTCCTCCAGCATGCGGTGCGCCTCGGCGGCCTGGTCGAGGGGCAGGACCTCGTCGAGCCGTACGCGCAGGTGCCCGGCGGCCAGCAGGTGGTTGACCAGCCTGGCGGCGTCGGCCAGGTCGGCGGTGGTGGCGTTGGAGATCGCGAAGCCGAGCAGTCGCGCGTCCCTGGTGTACAGCGATCCGACGGGGAGTTCGGCGCGGGCGGTGATGCCGGCGGTGAGCAGGAGGCGCCCGCCGTGGGCCAGGAGTGGTGTCACGCCGGGGATGTCGTGGTGTCCGGAGGTGTCCCAGTAGACGTCGATGCCGTCGGGGGCGGCTTTCCCGAGCCGGGTGAGCAGGTGTGGGTCGCGGTAGTCGATGACCTCGGTGGCGCCGAGCGCGTGGCATCGTTCCCCGTCGTCGGGGCGTGCGGTGGCGATGACGCGGGCTCCGGCGACGGCAGCCATGGTGACGGCGCAGGAGCCGACGGCGCCCGCTCCCCCGCCGATGACGACGGTCTCGCCGGGGCGGATCCGCGCCTCGCGGAAGAGGCCGAGGTAGGCGGTGGCGGCCGGGTGGAGCGCGGCGACGGCGGTGCCGGGGTCGATTCCGGGCGGCAAGGGGTAGAGCCGGTCGGCGGGCACGACGGCGTAGGTGGCGAAGGAGCCCTGGCGGCCGCCGTGGCCGAGGCTGTTGCACCAGACACGGTCGCCTTCGGTGAAGCCGGTGACGCCGGGGCCGGTCCTGGCGACCATGCCGGTGAGGTCCCGTCCGATGACGAACGGGAAGGGGGTGGGGGTGCGGTACAGCCCGGATCGGACGAACGTGTCGACGTTGTTGGCCGCCACGGCGGTGACGTGGACGAGCACGTCGGTGGGACCGGGTTCGGGTACGGGGAGTTCCCCCACGTGGATGCGTTCTGCGGGGCCGAGCTCGGTCACGTAGGCGGCTCTCATGTGTCTGGTCCCCATGGGTTCGAGCGTCTCATGGTCATGGACGGCGGCAGCAGCGGGTACGCGGGCCGGGCGCGACCGCGGAGCGCGCCCGCGGCCTGTGGCTCGCCGCGTGTCCCGTCCGGGGTCAGCAGATGCGCGGGAGCGGGTCGCCCACCAGGAGGTCGACGATGCGGGTTCCGCCGAAGGAGGTCTTGAGCAGGACCAGGCCGGGCGGGTCGTCGCCGGCTCGTCCGATGATCGCGGCATCCGCGCCGAGCGGGTGGGCGCGCAGCGCGTCCAGGGCGGCGTCGGCGTGCCCCGCGGCCACGACGGCGATCATGCGGCCTTCGCAGGCCACGTAGAGCGGGTCGATGCCGAGGAGTTCGCACGCTCCGCGTACGTCCGGGCGGATCGGGATCGTGTTCTCGTCGAGCACGATGGAGACCTGGGAGGCGGTGGCGAGTTCGTTGAGGACGGTGGCGACTCCTCCGCGTGTGGCGTCGCGCAGGCAGCGGACCGCGCCGCTGATGGGGCCGCCGGTAGGGCCTCCGGTAGGGCCTCCGCAGGCGGACAGCAGCCGGGCGGTGAGGTCGTGCAGGGGTGCGGTGTCGGACGTCAGGTGGGCTTCGAGATCGAGTTCACCGCGGGCGAGCATGATCGTCATGCCGTGTTCGCCGATGGGGCCGGACACGATGACGGCGTCTCCGGGCGTGACGGAGGCCGCGCTGAGGGTGGCGCCCCGGTCGAGGGTGCCGACTC
This sequence comes from Microtetraspora glauca, assembly GCF_040656155.1. Taxonomy (NCBI): domain Bacteria; kingdom Bacillati; phylum Actinomycetota; class Actinomycetes; order Streptosporangiales; family Streptosporangiaceae; genus Microtetraspora; species Microtetraspora glauca. The sequence goes on along the minus strand of NZ_JBFALK010000015.1, from coordinate 242,314 downwards.
CGGCTGTGGTGATGTAGCAGCCGTCGGCTTTGCCGTTCTCGACGACCTTGGTGTCGCCGGTGACGATCCAGACGCCGGCGGCGCGGGCGGCGGCGGCCATGGAGGCGGTGATGCGGCGCAGATCCGCGATGGGGAAGCCCTCTTCGAGGATGAACCCGGCGGAGAGGTAGCGGGGGGTGGCGCCGCACATGGCGAGGTCGTTGACGGTGCCGTTGACGGCGAGGTCGCCGATGTCGCCGCCGGGGAAGAACAACGGCCTGACGACGTAGGCGTCGGTGGTGAGGGCGAGGGTGCCGGTGACGGCTCCGTCGCCGAGGGGCTCCAGGAGCGGGTTGCGGAACGCCTCGAGGAACACGGCCTCGATCAGGGTGTGGGTGGCCTTGCCTCCGGCGCCGTGCGCGAGGGTGACGAGGTCCTCCCTGACGCGCGCCTTGCCGCGGCGGGCGCGTTCGATGCGTTGGAGTACCTGGTCCTCGCGGGTGGGGCGGCTCCGGGGGCCGGCCTCGCGTACGGCGGATTCGGCCCACGGGGCGGTGGCCTCTCCCCCGGGCGCTTCGCCCGGGGCGGGGGCCGTGGCGTGTTCTGTTGTGTGCTCTGTGGTGTGTTCCGGGGTCACCGGCGGGTCGCCTCCTTGACGCGTTCCCGGGAGAAGCGGCCGAAGTTGTAGTACGCGGCGCAGGCGCCTTCGGAGGAGACCATGCAGGTGCCGATGGGTGTCTCGGGGGTGCAGGCGGTGCCGAAGACCTTGCACTCCCACGGTTTGAGCACGCCCTTGAGGACCTCGCCGCACTGGCATGCCTTGGGGTCGGCGACGCGTACGCCGGGGATCTGGAAGATCCGCTCGGCGTCGTAGGCGGCGTACTTCTCGGTCATCTTGAGCGCCGAGTGGGAGATGGATCCGAGGCCGCGCCACTCGAAGTAGGGGCGCAGTTCCATGACGCGGCTGATGACGTTGAGCGCCTTGGCGTTGCCGTTCCAGGGGACGACCCGGGCGTACTGGTTCTCGACCTGGCTGCGGCCTTCGGCGAGCTGGGCGAGGATCTGGTAGACGGAGCGCAGCACGTCGAGGGGTTCGAACCCGGTGACGACCAGCGGCTTGCCGTAGGTGTGCGCGATGAACTCGTACGGCCGGCAGCCGATGACGGCGGAGACGTGGCCGGGGCCGATGAAGCCGTCGAGGTGCAGGTCGGGCGAGTCGAGGATGGCCTTGATCGCCGGGATGATCGTGACGTGGTTGCAGAAGACCGAGAAGTTGTGGATTCCCTCGGTTTCGGCGCGCAGGACGGTCATGGCGGTCGAGGGCGCGGTGGTCTCGAAGCCGATGGCCATGAAGACGACGCGCTTGCGGGGGTTCTGCCGGGCGATCTTGAGGGCGTCGAGGGGTGAGTAGACCATCCGGATGTCGGCGCCGCGGGCCTTGGCGTCCAGGAAGGAGCCGCGTCCCCCGGGGACGCGCATCATGTCGCCGAACGAGGTCATGATGACGTCGGGTTGCTCGGCGATGTGGATGGCGTCGTCGAGTCGTCCCATGGGGATGACGCAGACGGGGCAGCCGGGGCCGTGGATCAGGCTGACGGCTTCGGGGAGGTAGTCCTCCAGGCCGTGCTTGTAGATGGTGTGGGTGTGGCCGCCGCAGACCTCCATGAACTTGTAGGCGCGGCCGGGCCGGCAGAGCTCGGCCATCTGGGCGGCCAGCGCGCGGGCCCGCCCGGCGTCGCGGTACTCGTCGACGAAACGCATCGGATGTTCACCCCTGTTCGATGGTGGATTCGCGGAGGGCGGCGATCTCGTCCTCGTACGGCTCGCCGATGCTCTTGAGGAAGTCGAGCGCGGCGGCGGCCTCCACTTCGTCGATCTTGGACAGGGCGAAGCCGACGTGGATGAGGACCCAGTCGCCGGGTGCGAGGTCCTCGTTCTCGAGCAGGCCGATGTTGATCGCGCGTCGTACGCCGCTGACGTCGACCATGGCGAGCTCAGGAGGGTCCGACAGGATCTCCGCTATCTCGCCGGGGATTCCCAGGCACATGTGTGGCCTCCGCCGTCTGGATGGATTCGAGGATGAGTTCGTCGCCGCCTTCGGTTTCGATGTCGATGCCGCCGCAGCCGGCGCAGGTGGCGAAGACGTCGTCGGAGGTGGTGACGTGGCGGCAGGTACGGCAGGTGTGCCTGGCCGGGACGATGACGAGTTCGAGGTGGGCGCCTTCGGCGGGTGATCCGGCGGAGACGACGGCGAACGCCTGGTTGATCACGGGTTCGGTGATGCGCAGGAGCGCTCCGGCGCGTATGCGGGCGTGCTGTACGGGCCGGCCTGCGGCGCGTTTCTCGACCGCGTCGAGGATCGCTTCGGCGATGCCGAATTCGTGCACGTGGGGTCACCCCGTTCCGGGAGGGATCGACCGGTTGTCGATTGATTACTGTGCGTAGTCATTCCCGGGCGGGGTGGGCCGCCGTGCTCTGATCGGGAAATTTCCGGTCAGGTCCTTTTGATCAGGTGGTGCCCGTCGGGAGCGAGGTGCCGAGCGCGTGTTGGGTGAGCTCCCACAGGACGTGGTAGAGCGTGGTCTGCGCCTCCTGGACGCGGTGCACGGACGCCGACGGCACGATGAACAGGTGGTCGAGCAGGCCGAGTTCGGCGAGCTTGCCGCCCCGGTCGCCGGACAGGCCGACGGTGAGCATCCCCAGGCGCGCGGCTTCGCGGAACGCCTGCAGGACGTTGGCGGAGCCGCCGCTGGTGGACAGGCCCAGGGCGATGTCGCCCGGTCGTGCCAGGGCGGCGAGCTGCCGGGCGAAGACCACGTCGAAGCCGACGTCGTTGGACAGGGCCGTGACGACGGCGATGTCGCTGGTCAGCGAGAGCGCCGGCAGCGGCCGGCCGGGGCCCGCCGGGTGGAGGAAGGCGGTGGCGACCTCCTGAGCGTCGGTGCTGCTGCCTCCGTTGCCGAAGGTGAACAGCCGTCCTCCGGAGGCGAAGCGGGTGGCCATCTCCTGGGCGCACACGATGAGCCGGTCTCCGTCGAGTTCGGCCACCTGGCGGCGCAGCCGTACGATCTCGGCGGCTTTGGCCTGGGTGGAGCGTTCAGCCTCGGCGAGGACCGATTCCAGGCGGGCCTGGTCGGGATAGAGGAAGGGGTACAGGCCCCGCATCTCCTCGGACGGTGGTTCGTCAAGGACGGCCACGGTGGGCTCCCTTCGTGATGACGGCGATGGCCTCTCCGGCGTGGACCAGTACGGTGTCACCGACCGAGGCGTCGACCAGGGCGACGCTGATCTCCTCTGTGCCGGTTCCGGTGTCGCCGAGGGCCAGGCCGCTGTGCAGGAGGCGGACGACGGTGACCTGGGTGGCCTGGTCGGAGCAGGTGACGCAGGTGTCCCCGGAGCACGCCGTCTGCCCGTCGTGAGGGTCGGCGTGAGGGTCGTCGTGAGGGTCGGCGTGGTCATGCGTCCGGTCGCCGGTGTGTACGCCGGTACGGGTGCCGTCGGGGACGGAGTCAGCGAGATTCGCGGCCGGGCTCGCCGGAGCGTCAGCGGGGTGTTCCATCGGATGTTCCAGGAACAGGTGCGCCAGCTCCCACAGCAGGTGGTAGGTGGTGACGTGGATCTCCTTCACCACAGCCGGGTCCTTGGAGCGGGCGAGCAGGACGTGGTCGGCGACGGTCTCCGCCGGCCCGCCACTCACCGCTATGTCAGGGTCCCGGGCGTCACGTGCGTCCGGTTCGGCGAGTTCGGCCCGATTGGCGCGCTCGGCGCCGCCCCCGAACAGGGCGACGGTGAGCAGCCCGAGGTCGCGGGCGGCGCGCAGGCCGCGCAGCACGTTCACGCAACGGCCGTCCCGGGAGACGCCGAGCGCGATGTCGGACGGTCCGGCCCAGCTGGCGAGCTGGTGGGCGAAGGTCTCGGCGAGTCCTTCGCGGTTGCCGATGGCGGTCATCGTGGCGGCGTCGTTGCTCAGTGCCACGGCGGGCAGGGCCCGCTTGCCCACGATGACGGGGTGCATGAACTCGACGGCGATGTGCGCGGCGTCGGCTCCGCCGCCGCCGTTGCCGAAGACGATCAGTTTTCCGCCGCGACGAAAGCGGTCCGCCATGTCCTGGCAGGCCCGCGCGATCAGCGCGGAGTCCCGCGCGAGCGCGTGGCCCGGGGGGTCCCGCCGGATGAAGGCGTGCCGGAGGGCGAGCTGCATCGTGGTTGCGACAGACATGTGTACGCTCCGTTGTTCCGCGTGGCCGTCAGGCTACGTTCGGTGGTTCCTGCGGGGGTGGAGCGCGGGGACGGGGCGGGGTAAAGGTCTGCTCACGGGCCGTGGCCTGATCCGCAGGGCGGGCGTGGCGGCTGCGCCCGCGAACGGTGAGCCTGGTGAGGATGGCCTCGTGAACAGCGGGGAAACCCACGATCCGACGTACGAGGCGCCCCAGGTTCCGGCCCCGGGGTGTGATGTGGCAGGTGGCGACGCGAGGTGTCCGTCCCAGGGTCCGGTGCCCGGCGGCGTGCTCGGCCGGATAGGCGAAGCGGCGCACGCCCCAGCGGGCGGATCGGTGTGTGACGGCGGCCCGGACGGCGGCCCGGACGGTGCGTCGGACGGCCGGCGAGACCGGGCGGGCGAACCGGAGCGGACCGGGCCTGTGGCGCGGGCCGGTACCGCGCGGGTCAGGATCCGGGTCGAGGGGATCGTGCAGGGTGTGGGGTTCCGGCCCTATGTGCACGCGCTGGCGCGGCGGCTGGCGCTGTCTGGATGGGTCGGCAACGACGGCCAGGGCGTGTTCATCGAGGCGGAGGGCCCGGTCGAGGACCTCGCGCGGTTCCAGCGGGAGCTGCCCGGTCAGGCGCCGCCGCTGGCGGTGATCGACCGCATCTCGGCGATGGAGATTCCCGCCCTCGGTGCGCGAGACGATCGGGGATTCGGCATCGCGGGCAGCCGGGACGGCGGGCGGGCGACGTTGATCTCCCCCGATGTGGCGACCTGCGCGGACTGTCTGGCCGAGCTGTTGGACCCGGCCTGCCGCCGGTACCGGCATCCGTTCGTGAACTGCACCAACTGCGGGCCGAGGTTCACGATCGTCAGGGACGTCCCGTACGACCGGCGGACGACGACGATGGCCTCGTTTCCGATGTGTGACGCCTGCGCGGCCGAGTACCGCGATCCGTGCGACCGCAGGTTCCATGCCCAGCCGGTCTGCTGCCCGGACTGCGGCCCGGCTCTTCTCCTGCTGGACGGCCGGGGCCGTCCCAAGGAGGGGGATCCCATCCGGGAGGCGGGCGCGGTGCTGCGGTCGGGAGGAGTCGTGGCGGTGAAGGGGCTGGGGGGTTATCACCTCGCGGTCGACGCCACGCGGGCGGCGGCCGTACAGGCTCTGCGGGCGCGTAAGGGCCGGGAGGACAAGCCGTTCGCGGTCGTGGTCGCCGATGTGGCCGCCGCGAGGGAGTTGTGCGTGGTCGGGCCGGTCGCCGAGCGGCTGCTGACCGCGCCCGCCCGGCCGATCGTCGTGTTGCCGCGGCGCGCCGCCGGTATCGCGGCACCCGCCGTCGCGGTGGACCCGGGCACGGCGGATCCGGGCACGGCGGCGCATCCGACCACCGCGAAACACGCGGACGCGGAGACTGCTGGGGGCATGGACACGCCGGTCAGGATCGCCGATGCGGTGGCGCCGGGTGAGAACCGCCTGGGGATCATGCTGCCGTACACGCCTGTTCATCATCTTCTGGCCCGCGAGCTGGCCCGGCCGTACGTGCTGACCAGCGGGAACATTTCCGACGAGCCCATCGTGTACCGGGACGGGGAGGCGGTGGACCGGCTGGGAGGGCTGGTGGACGCCTTTCTGGTGCACGACCGGGAGATCCACGCGCGCGCGGAGGATTCCGTGGTCGTCCTCGCCGGTGACCGCGAGATCCCGGTGCGCAGGTCGCGGGGGTTCGCCCCGCGGCCGCTGCGGCTCCCCCGGCCGGTACGGCGTGCGGTGCTCGCGTGCGGCGCGGAGCTCAAGAGCACTTTCTGCCTGGCCAAAGGTGAGCACGCGTTCCTGTCCCCGCATGTGGGTGATCTGGAGAACTACGAGACGTTGCGGGCCTTCACCGATGGGATCGCTCATTTCCGGCGGCTGTTCGACGTGGCTCCGCAGGTGGTGGCCTACGACACGCACCCGGAATATCTGTCGACGAAGTACGCGCTGGATCTGCCCGGGGTGGATCTGGTCGCGGTCCAGCACCATCACGCGCACATCGCGTCCTGCCTGGCCGACGCGGGAGAGGAAGGGCCGGTCATCGGGGTGGCCTTCGACGGGACGGGGTACGGCGCCGACGGCACGCTGTGGGGCGGCGAGGTGCTGGTCGCCGATCTGGCCGGGTTCACCCGCGCCGCGCATCTGGCCGCGGTGCCGATGCCGGGCGGTGCGGCCGCGGTCAGGCAGCCGTGGCGGATGGCGGTGGCTCATCTGGACGCCGCCTTCGACGGCGCGCCGCCGGAGGGTCTCGCGGTACGGGCCAGGAACGCCTCCCAGTGGGATCGGGTGTCGGCGGTGGCCCGGTCGGGGGTGAACTCGCCGCTCACTTCCAGCGTGGGGCGGTTGTTCGACGCCGTGGCGGCGATGTGCGGGTTTCGCGACCGCGTCACGTTCGAGGGGCAGGCGGCGGTCGCGCTGGAGCAGCGGGCCGATCTGGCCGAGGAGGGCGCGTATCCGGTCAGGGTCGAGAGCGCTGCTCCCTTGCTGGTCAGGGGTGACGACCTCATCCGTGCGGTCGCCGCCGACCTGCTCGACGGCGTGGATCCGGGGGTGGTCTCCGCGCGGTTCCACAATGGGCTCGTCGGCGCCACGGTGGCCGCGTGCGTGCTGGTGCGCGACGGCGCCGGGACGGAGTCCGGGATCGGCGGTGAAACCAGTAGTGGGATCGGCAGTGGGATCGGGACTGTGGCGTTGTCGGGTGGTGTCTTCCAGAACGGGCTGCTGCTGGGCCGGTTGGCGGGGGCGCTTGAGGAGCGTGGTTTCCGCGTTCTGACCCATCGGCGCGTACCGCCGAACGACGGGGGGATCAGCTTCGGCCAGGCCGCCGTGGCGGCGGCCCGTGACACGGCGGACCGGTGAGGTGGCCGGTGGTGCGCCTGGCAGGTGACCAGAGGGCCATGGTGGACGCGGGGCGGCGGAGCGTGGGGTCAGGGTTCCGCGTGCCGGTCGATGCCGAGCGTGGCGATGAGGTCTTCGTGGAGCTCGAACCAGACACGGTGGCAGGAGTCGACGTCGGTGCGGTCGACCCAGGTGTTCTCCCCGACTCGGGCGCGCGCCAGGGCTGTGGTGAATCGTGTGTCGTATCCGCGGAACCGTGTGAGGACGCCCCGGAGCCGGTCTGTGAGTGGCAGGAGTGCGCGGTCGATGTCGGCGAGCTCGGAGAGGATTCTGGCGTCCCAGGCGGGATCGGAGTGGTCGTTGACGGCGAGTCGATCTCCGGCGGTGGGCCGGAGTTGCCAGTCGGTGCAGGCTCGTAGCAGGAGGGCGTTCAGCGGCAGGAACTCGCGGTAGACGTCACGGACCTCCTCGGCGCCGCCGACGCGTGCGAGCTCGGCCGCGAGCCGGCGCTCGTTCTCGGCTCGGCCCGGTTCGGTCAACGACCAGCCTCCTGTGCCGGCGAAGGCGGTGTGCGCGACCCACCCGCGTGCCTCGGCGTCGCGCAGCTCCTCTTCCGTCTCGGCCACATCGAGCCCGTACCGATGAGCGATCACCGGGGTGTCCGCGAACCCGATGACGCGCACGGCGTGCAGGACCAGGAGGCCGGGCGCGGAGTCCCGCGTCACGAGCCGGCGTCCTGTCGTGCTGCCAGGCGGGTGTACCGCTGCTGGCATGCCTGCGGTGATCTGAACCCCATCGCGTGCGCCATCTGCGCCCAGGTCAGTCCTGCGCTCCGGGCCGTGAACAGCAGGGCGGCTTCGAGTCCTTCGACCTCGGCGCGCGCGGCGGGCAGGAGAGCGAGCGCGCTCAGGATGTCCTGCGGGTCCAGGTCGGCGCAGCGCCAGACGGCGAACTGCGCGAGGTCGACCGCCGACGGCGGGACGGGCGAGGGTCGCCACGGACGGGCGTCGAGCGCATCCGCGCCCAGGCCCAGAAGGCGCTCGCGGGCGTCCTGCTCGCGGCGGGCCTGGACGTGGTCAGCGTGCATGGTGTGCGCGATGTCGTGCTTGCGTGGCATGCAGCTCATGATCCACAATCGACGCAGCGTCGTCAACATTCTGTTGAAAGGCAGGGGTGGATGATCGTACCCCTCATGGAGGCCGTCGCCGATACCTGCGGGGGCAAGGCCGGCGCACTCGGCGCGCTGCTCCGCGCGGGTCTGCCGGTTCCTGACGGTTTCGTCGTCTCGTTCGCCGCTTACCGCGCGGCCGTCCGCGACCTGGACCTCGGGCGGTCCGGCGGCGAGTCGGACGATCTCGCCGCGGCGCGGCAGGTGATCGAGGTCCGGCCGGTCGACGCGACCGTGATCGACGCGCTGGGACGCGCACTCGCCGAGCTCGGCGATCCGCCCGTGGCGGTGAGATCATCGGCAGCGAACGAAGACACCGGTCAGACATCGGCGGCCGGTCAGCATGAGAGCTTCCTCGCTGTGCACGGAGTCGGCGAGGTCGCCGGCGCCGTACGTGCCTGCTGGGCCTCGCTGTTCTCTCCACGTGCCGTCGACTACCGGGGTGCCTCTGGCCGCGACGACCATCCTTGCGACGATCTTGTGATGGCCGTCATCGTCCAACGCCATCTGGATGCCGAGGTGTCCGGGGTTATGTTCACGCCCGCGGACCCGGACGACGCGACCGAGATCGAGGCGTCCTGGGGACTTGGCCCCAGCGTCGTCGGGGGCACGGTCACCCCTGACGCCTACCGCGTCGCCGGGGACGGGTCGGTCACGCGCACCGTCGCAGACAAACGGACCCGCCTTGACCGGCGCGGCACGCAGCTCATCATTCGCGACGTGCCCAGCCGTGTCCGGGAGCAGCCGACGATCGACGACGCGACCGCCACACAGCTCGCCAAGCTGGGCAAGGAGATCGCTGCCGTACTCGGTGGACCGCAGGACATCGAGTGGGCGATCGTCGACGGCCGCACCTGGGTTCTGCAGGCACGGCCGGTCACCGCCGCACCCCCACCGCCGGCATCGCCTTCCAGTGCCTCGGACACCCCGGCCGCCACACTCACCGGAACCCCGGGCAGCCACGGGACCGTAACCGGCACCGCGAGAATCGTCCGTGGTCCCGGCGACTTCGCACGCGTGCAGCCGGGCGACATCCTCGTCTGCCCCTTCACCGACCCCGCTTGGACGCCGCTGCTGCGCATCGCCGCCGGCGTCGTCACCGAAACCGGCGGCGTGCTCTCGCACGCCGCGATCGTCGCTCGCGAGCATGCCATCCCCGCCGTCCTCGGCATCCCGAACGCGACGAGCAGGCTCCACGACGACACCGTCATCACCGTCGACGGCACCACCGGCACCGTCACGGCGGCAAACGCCTGACCTGATCACTTTCCACACCTACGGATCGAAAGGAGATGGGAAGCGGGCCCGCACGGACACCGCGCCCCTGACCACCGATGGCAACGCGACACCTCTACCTGGCACGCCACGGCGCGGCCGACGCGTTCGGGGAGCTCACCGGCATCGGGCACCGGCAGGCGAGCCTGCTGGGCGAACGGCTCGCCAACGTACCGGTCGAAGCCGTGTGGCACTCTCCGCTGCCACGCGCCGTAGCGAGCGCGCACGAAATCGCCCGGCATCTACCGGACGTGCCCGTGACCGAGGCCGCCGAACTCGTCGACCACGTGCCCTACGTTCCCAGTGCGGCCGAAACACCCCCGTCCTGGGCCGGCTTCTTCGACGGGTACGACGACACCGAGGCGGCCTCGGGCCAAAGGCTCGCCGAGGCACTGGTCGCCCGGTTCGCGAAGGTCCCCGACACGACCGCGAAAGGGACCCGGCCCGACACACACGAGGTCCTGGTGACGCACGCCTATCAGATCGCGTGGCTGGTGCGGCACGCCCTGGACGCGCCGCCATCGCGGTGGCTCGGACTGAACAGCGCCAACGCCGCACTGACGGTCATTGAGTACCGCACCGGCCTGCCGCCCACGATCGTGATGTTCAACGACATGAGTCACCTCCCGACCGACCTGCGTTGGACTGGGTTCCCCGAAGGAATGAGGCCGTGAGGTGGCTCCTCCCATCCGTACGCGCGCCATGAGCGCCGGGTTGTCCCCGAGCGTGGCCGAGGCCGTGTGGCGCGCCATGATCGCCATGACCCGCCGCATCGAACGGGCGATGGCGTTGCTGCGCGCGGGTACCAGCGTGACCGACGCGTGCATGGCGGTCGGCTGTACCTCGCTCGACTCGTTCAGCTCGCGATTCACCGAGCTTCTGGGGGAGACGCCGAGCGCCTACCGCGCACGGGAGCACCGCGCCGTGCCGGCGATGCCCCCGTGCGTGGCGAAGATGCACACTCGGCCGACCAGGAGCGTGCCGAGCAGGGTTCGGGAATCGGGACGCGAAGCCGCCGCCTAGCGTCGGCTGGATGACCGTCGCACTCCAGTACTGCCACATCACCGTCGCAGGAGGGTGTTCCCGGCCTCACGCCCCTTCAGCACCGCCGCTGTCCCGGCGCGGAAGGGGCGTGACACGGAATCCCGATCACCTGGCGCACGGGCCTCCGTCGACTCGCTCCGGCCCAGCTCGCCGCCGGGCGGGCATGGGGCGACTCGGCACCGTTACGTGTCACATTCGTCCGGCCGACGTCAGGAGCTCGTGAGGATGACGAGTTGCTGGGTCGCTCGGGTCATCGCGACATAGCGGTCGACCGCTCCTTCGATGTCCTTGCCGAACGCCTCCGGGTCGATGAGGACGACCAGGTCGAACTCGAGCCCCTTCGACAGCTCCGGGGCCAGTGACCGGACGCGGGACGTCTCCTGGAACGTGGGATCGCCGATGACGCAGGCGATCCCTTCGGCATGCTCGGCGAGCCAGGTGTCGAGGATCGAGCCCAGATCCGAAACGGATCCGTGGACGACGGGGACGCCGCTGCTGCGGATGGAGGTCGGCACGTTGGCATCCGGGAGCACGGCCCGGATGACCGGCTCGGCCTCCGCCATGACCTCTTCCGGCGTCCGGTAGTTGATGCTCAGGGAGGCCAGGTTGATCCGGTCCAGCCCGATCCGCTCGAGCCGTTCCTGCCACGACTCGGTGAACCCGTGCCTGGCCTGGGCACGGTCCCCGACGATGGTGAAGCTCCGGGACGGGCAGCGGAGCAGCAGCATCTGCCACTCCGCGTCGGTGAGTTCCTGAGCCTCGTCCACGACGATGTGCGCGAACGGGCCGGCGAGCCGGTCCGGGTCGATGGTGGGCAGCTCGGACTCGTCGACCAGATTTCGCTGGAGGTCCTCTCGGCGCAGCTGCGTCACGAGGCCTTCGCCGTCGTCGTCGGCCTCGATCAGGTTGTCGACGACCTGGGCCATGCGCTCGCGTTGGGCGGCGAGAGCGGCTTCCTGCCGGCGCCTGCGTCGTGACGCCTCCGGGTCGCCGAGCCGCTGCCCTGCCGCGTCCAGGAGCGGCAGGTCGGACACCGTCCAGGCCTGGGCGTCCTCGCGCTGCAGCTTCCGGATGTCGTCGGGGCTGAGCCAGGGAGCACACAGCCGCAGGTAGGCGGGCACCGACCACAGGTCTCCGACGAGGTCGGCCGCTTCGATCAGCGGCCACGCGCGGTTGAAGGTCGTGAGCAGCTCCCTGTTCCGCAGCAGCGACTTGCGGAGCAGGTCAGCCGGTGCTTCGTCGTCATCGTGCTTGTCCACCAGGATCGTGAGCAGCTCTTCCCAGATCTGGTCGCGCGCCTCGTTGTGCGGAGTGCCGGGTTCTGGTGCCTCGAACGCCTCGGCCCAGTCGTCCGGGCTCAGCCAGATGTCGGACCAGGGGGTCGTGACCGTCATCCCCTTGGTGGGCGGGTTCTCATAGAACCTGACGGCCGGCTCGATCGCCTTCACCAGGTCCGCGGACGACTTCAGGCGGGCCACGTCCGGGTCGGTCTCGATCGCCGCCGCGGCTCCCTCGGCGACGAGGTCCCGCAGGGTGCAGGTCTGCACGCCCTCCTCTCCCAGGCTGGGGAGGACGTCGGCGACGTAGGCCAGGTAGGGCTGGTGCGGACCGACGAACAGCACGCCGCCCCGGCGGTGACCGAGGCGAGGGTCGGAGTAGAGGAGGTAGGCGGAGCGGTGCAGGGCGACGACGGTCTTCCCCGTACCCGGGCCGCCGTCGACGACGAGAGCGCCGCGGGATCCCGCGCGGATGATGGCGTCCTGGTCGGCCTGGATGGTGCCGAGCACGTCTCGCATCCGTGGCGACCGGCTGCTGCCCAGGCTGGCGATGAAGGCGGACTGGTCGTCGAGCGCGGCGTGCCCTTCGAACCCGTCCGAAGTGAACACCTCGTCCCAGTAGTCGCTGATCCGGCCGCGGGTCCACCGATACCTACGCCGGCTGGCCAGACCCATCGGGTTGGCGTGGGTGGCTCCGAAGAACGGCTCCGCCGCGGGAGAGCGCCAGTCGAGCAGCAGCCGACGACCCGCGCTGTCCGTAAGGCCGAGTCGCCCGACGTACACGGGCTCGGAATCGTCCGCGCCGACCATGCGTCCGAGGCACAGGTCCAAACCGAAGCGACGCAGTACGCGCAGGCGGGCGGTCAGCCGGTGGATCTCCATGTCCCGGTCCATCGCCTGCCGGCCTTTGCCGCCGGGCGCCTTACGCTCGGCGTCGAGGCGGTCGGACAGGTCGGCGATCGACCGCTCGAGGCTCTCCGCGATGGCGGCGAAGTGCTGCTCATCGTCGGCGATCAGCGTCGGGTCGGCCTTGCGGGAGAGGCTGTCGGGAAGGTCGAACGCGCTGGTAGTCGCGCGGTTCACGTCATCAGCTCCGATCTGAGGTCGCTTGCGACCACTACGCGCACCAGGGCGTCCGAACCGGTGTTACGGCCGGGTGGCCATGACGGGCAACGCTCCGCCTGGCCGTGGATCCCATGGCCGTTGCCGGTTCAGGTCGCAGGGTGCGCGGGTTCTCGTGTTCTGGGTTCTGGCTCGGCGATCCCGCGTGGTCCACGCGGGTACGGGCGGCCTTTCTCAGCTGACCGCGTCGAGGAGCAGCTTCGCGGCCACCGTCGCCCCGTCGGTGCGGATCGTGCCGGCCACGGCGGTCGCTCGTGCGCGGGTCTTCGGGGTCAGGGCGGTTTCGAGCGCGGCGGACAGGGACTCGAAGGTCGGAGTCGGACCCTCGTGAGCCACACCGATGCCCAGGTCGGCCACCCGGCCGGCCCAGTACGGCTGGTCCGCAGCCTGGGGTACCACCACCTGAGGCGCGCCGGCCCGGGCGGCGGTCGTCGTGGTGCCCGCACCGCCGTGGTGCACGACGGCGGCCACCCGGCCGAACAGTGCCTGCTGGTTGACCTCACCGACGACGAAGCAGTCCTCGGCGTCGTCGATCAGGTCCAGATCGGCCCAGCCGCGCCCGACGAGTACGCGGCAGCCCTGCGCGCGGACCGCCTCGATGGCGACCTGGGCGACGTCCGTCGACGCGCGCATGGGCATGCTGCCGAAGCCCACGAACACCGGTGGGGCGCCCGCCTCCAGGAACGCCTCCAACTCGGCCGGGAGCGGACGAACGTCGGGCAGGACCCACGCCCCGGTCTGGACGACGTCGAGGTCCGGCGTCTCCTGCCAGGGGTCCAGGGCCGGGTCCGTCGCCAGCCACGGCTGGTCGCCGATGACGTAGTCGCGGACGTTGTCCACCGGTGGCAGGCCGATCGACGCCCGATTGGTGTTGAGCGCCTCACCGAACAGCGCGTTGATGCTCTGGGCGTCCAGGTCCCACAGCACCCGCTTGTCGGTCACCTCCGGCGGGAACGGCCGGCCCGGATACGCCAGCGGCGGATGGTGTGGCGACGGAAGGGTGAGCTGCTGGAAGGTCACGGACACGGAGCGGATGCCCAGTTTCTCGGCCACCGATCGCGCGCCGGCCGCGGCCGGCATCATGCCGGTCGCAACCAGCACGTCACATCCCTCGGCGGCCGCGATGACCGAGTCGAACTGGCCGGCGATCAACTCGGCCGCGCGCTGGGGCAGGGATGACGGCTGCGGCGCCCCGGTCGTCAGCGCGCGCGCCGACTGGCCGACCGGCACCAGCGGCACGCCGGCACCGGCCAGCCGCTGCGCGAAGTCCTCGTCCGGTGGCGCGCACACGCGCACCTCCGCGCCGAATGCCCGCAACCGCACCGCCAGCGCCACCAGCGGCTCGACGTCCCCGCGCGACCCATACGTCGACAACAACACCCGCACTTCGCGTCCCCCAATTTCCGCAGGTTCTGGCTGCGTCCGATGATTCTGGGGCACGACCCGGGTCTTGTGGCAAGCCCCCCGGTGCGCTATACGTTGAGAGTGGAAAGGCGCGGGTACTCCCCTTTCCCCTTTCATCGTCCGTTGTGGACGGACAAGCCCTTCGCGAAGCGGCGCGGTCAGGTACATGACGGCCCTCCAGGTCGGCGGAGTGGGCCCGCCCAGCAGGGTGCCCGCGCCGACGCCTAGCGCTCGGGAGAGACCTTCTTCGGCCAGAGGGTGTAGCTCACCGGCCACAGCAGAGCGATCAGCGGGACCTTGGCCGTGCCCACCATGAACTGCGACAGCGCCTCGGTGCGCGCCGGGTCGCCGATGAGCCAGACCATCGCGAGCAGGAGAGCGCAGGTGATGCCGTACGCGGCGACGATGCGCAGCCAGATGAGCCACTCGTAGCGGGCGCGGGCCATCCCGCCCGCCGGGGGCTTCCACGGCGGGGGTCCACCGGCGAACCGGTGGGAGATCCAGGCGTCGGCCCACCTGATCGTCCGGTGGCCGAACATCACGGAGAATCCCAGGTAGGCGGCGGCGAGTCCGTGCTGCCAGGTGGCGACCGCTCCCCCGCGGATGTCGATGACGGTGGCCACGAGCAACACGAGGTCCAGCAGTGGAACGGCCAGCAGCAGCGCCCCACCGGTCCGTCGCATGCGCAGCGCGTAACGTGCCAGGAGTCCAAGGCCCAGGAACACCCAGAAGCCGACTTCGCACCCAATGATCAACGCGAGCACCCGCTCACCACCTCCCCTTCCAGCCTGGGCCATCCGGGATGCGGCGGGCGTCGTCGGTGATGATGAACTGGCCTGCATCCTTCGATGTACGCCGGGTGGTACCCGCGCGGGACGGGACGGGTCCGGAGCCGTGGTGGGATGGGCGGATGACGACTCCCAGCAGGCAGGAGGTGGCGGCGGCGGTGGCCGCCTTCGCCGCGGGGCTGCTCCTGCTCGGCGGTGGGGCCTACGTGCACAGGGGTGCGGCGGTGGGGCTCTTCGTGCTTCCCCTGGTCGTGACGTGCTGCGGGGTGGCCCTCCGGAAGCGGGCGCCCGTCGTGGCGCTGGTGCTGGGCGCCGTCGCCCTCGTGGGTGACGTCCTGCTCGGCCCCTCGCTGGGTACCGTGCTGATCGTCACGGACAACATCTATGCCGGGGTGCTGTACGGGCCGCGCCCGCTCGGGCGGATCATGCTGTGGATCACCTCGATCGGCGCG
Source organism: Microtetraspora glauca (assembly GCF_040656155.1). Classification (NCBI taxonomy): domain Bacteria; kingdom Bacillati; phylum Actinomycetota; class Actinomycetes; order Streptosporangiales; family Streptosporangiaceae; genus Microtetraspora; species Microtetraspora glauca. Next base: position 226,732 of record NZ_JBFALK010000015.1, on the reverse strand, counting down.
ATCGGGGTCGGTGCGCTCCTGGGGCTGATGGTCGGGGACTGGCGGGTGCCGGCCGCCATGGCGGTCCAGGCGGCCCTGGTGGGGGTGGTCCCGGTCACGACGGCGATCGCCGTACGCCAGCATCGGGACCAGGCCGTGGCCGAGCGGGCCAGGGCCGAGCAGGTGGCCCGCCTGGCGGAGCTCGACCGGCGGGCCGCCGTGTCCGCCGAACGCACCCGGATGGCGCGCGAACTGCATGACATGGTCGCCAACCATTTCAGCGCGATCGCCATCCAGTCGAGCGCGATGCTCGCCCGCGCCGATCTGGACCCGGCGGCCACGCGGAAGATCGTGGAGTCGATCAGGGAGAACAGCGTCCAGGGCATGGCGGAGATGCGGACGATGATCGGTTTTCTGCGTGAGGACGGTGAGGAGATCGAGGCCAGGCGGCACCGGTTGTCGGATGTCGAGACGTTGATCGCGCGGACCGGTTTCCCGGTGGAGCTGAGTGTGGGCGGGACCTCGCGCGACCTGCCCGCCGCCGTGGACCTCGCGGGTTACCGCATCCTGCAGGAGTCGTTCACGAACGTGCTCAAGCACGGCACCGATCGGGGCGCGCGGGTGCAGGTCCGCTATCGGCCCGACATGGTCGAGCTGACCGTGCTGAACGACGTGGGCGCTCGTCCCTCCGGGCTGCCGGGGGCGGGAGCCGGTCTGGTCGGCATGCGGGAGCGCGCCACGCTGCTCGGCGGATCCTTCGAGGCCGGGCCGTACGGGAGCGGCTGGCGGGTGCGGGTGGAGCTGCCGACGGGTGCGGCCGCCCCGGCAGGGTTGTTCTGGCCCGCGCGGAGGCGGGCGGCGGAGCCGCGCGAGGAGGTGCCGGGTGAGCCGGGTGGCGTGGCGCCGGGTACGGCGCGTGTCGAGCGGGAGAAGGAGCTGTCGTGATCCGGGTACTGGTGGCCGACGATCATGCCGCGGTGCGCGCGGGACTCGTCCTCATCCTGGAGGGCGCGTCCGACATCGAGGTGGTCGGCGAGGCGGGTGACGGGCGGTCCGCGGTCGACATGGCGGTGCGGCTGCGCCCGGACGTCGTCCTGATGGATGTACGGATGCCTCGCCTCGACGGGATATCGGCCACTCGTGAGCTCGGTGGCGTGGCGGACGTCCTCATCCTGACGACGTTCGACCTCGACGAGTACGTCTTCGGCGCGTTGCGTGCGGGAGCGGCGGGGTTCCTGCTGAAGAACACCGACGCGGAGTCCCTGGTGTCGGCCGTACGGCTGGTCGCCCGTGGTGAGGGGCTGATCTCGCCGTCCGTCACCCGCAAGCTGATCGCCGCGTTCTCCGGGGGGCCCGACGTCGATCCGGTGGCGGTGGAGTCGCTGACCCCGCGAGAACGCGAGGTCCTGGCGGGGCTGGGCCGGGGGTTGTCCAACGCCGAGATCGCGCGGTCGCTCGGCATGGCCGAAGCGACCGCGAAGACGCATGTCAGCCGGGTGCTGGCGAAGCTCGGGTTGCAGAGCAGGGCGCAGGCCGCCGTCTTCTGGTCCGGCCTGTGATCCGGATCACGCTCCGTCGGCCGTTCCGGCAGCGGTGACGGAGGTGAGGGCGGTGACGAGCGCTGTGGCGGCCGATCCCGCGTTACGGCCGTGGAGGAGTTCGGTGCGATGGACCAGGCGCGGGGTGGTGAGTGGCACCGCACGGACTCCGGGCCGGCCCGCCGCCGCCGGAGCGGGCAGGACCACGAGCCCGTGACCGGCGGCGACGAGCGCGATGAGGGCCGAGGCGTCGGTTCCCTCGTAGCGGATCGAGGCGGCCGGGTTGTCGGACTGAGCCGCCGTACGCAGGTCGGGCAGCGGGGCGGCCACCTCGGGGGCGTCGATCCAGCGGGCGTCCAGGAGGTCGTCCAGACGCAGTCCGGTCCGCCGGGCGAGTGGATGCGCGTCGGGCAGGATCACGGCGAGATGTTCCTCGGCGACCGCGACGCCCGTGATCGTGTCGACGTCCAGCAGGTGCAGCGGGTCACCGGGCGCGGCCACCCCGTCGACGAGACCGAAGGAGCACTCGCCGGTCGCGACGGCGGTGAGGACCGCCTGGCGTCCGGCGACCCGTACGGTGACGTCCAGGCCGGGCATGGAGCGGCGTATCCCGGTGAGAGCGTGCGCGATCCGGGCCGTCATGGCCGACGGCGTCAGGTCGAGCAGGAGATGTCCGGGCGGTTCCGCGGCCGCCCGGAGGACGTCGGCCCTGGCCGCGTCCAGGCGCAGCAGGATCGGGGCCGCGTGGTCGAGCAGCCGCTCCCCCGCCTCGGTCGGGCCGACCGGGCGCCGGTGCAGCAGCGGGGTGCCGAGGTCGCTTTCGAGTGCCGCGATGTGCTGGGAGATCGCGGACTGGGTGTAGCCGAGTTGCCTGGCGGCGGTCGAGAAGGACCCGCAGCCGGCCACCGCCACGAAGGTGCGCAGGAGATGGGGATCCACTCGATCAGTATCGCTTATCGAGCGAGTGTGAATCATCGTTGGCGCTGAACCACCGGATCGGTCGAGGATGGCGCCATGTCCGCAACCTCATCCGCCTTCACCGCCCGGGTCGCCGTCGTCGGCGACCGTTCCCCGCACGTGCGCGCGCATGCCCGCGTCCCCTTCCTGCTGAACGCTCTTCGCGACCGTGAGCAGCTCGATCTCGACGCGTACTGGATCCCCACCGGTGACGCGGAGGACGAGCGCGCGCTGGAGGGGTTCGACGGCGTCTGGCTCGTGCCGGGCAGTCCGTACCGCAGCGAGGCCGGCGCGGTCGCCGCGGTGCGCGCGGCGCGCGAGCGGGGGATCCCGTTCCTCGGCACGTGCGGGGGCTTCCAGCACGCTCTGCTGGAGTACGCCCGCGACGTCTGCGGGCTGGCCGAAGTCGCGCACGACGAGAACACTCCCGGTGAGGAGCTCCCGCTGATCGCGCCGCTCGTCTGTTCGCTCGTCGGTCATGAAGGGGCGGTGCGGGTCGCGCCGGGGTCGCTGGCCGAGAGGGTGCTGGGGACTAACCGGACGGTGGAGCGCTACCACTGCTCCTATGGGGTGAATCCGTACTATCTGGATGTCCTGCGCGAGCACGGCATGCGCCTGACCGGGTTCGACGACGCGGGCGAGGTGCGCATCGCGGAACTGGCGGACCATCCGTTCTTCCTGTGCACGCTGTTCCAGCCCGAACTCTCCCGAGGTGAGTCCCAGCCCCATCCGGTCATCCGGGCCTTCGCCGCAGCGGTCGCCGCGCACGCCGCCTCCACGATGCGCGCCTGACCCGCCCGCGGAGCGGGAACCGCCCCGGCGGAGCCGCGCGGACGGCGAGTACGGCGGGCGGGCATGGGCACGCGCGATTACGGACAGTAACTCCTTTGGGGGGAGGAGGGTACGTGGGACGGATGGTCATGGCTCGCGTGGTGGCGGTGTCGCTCGTACTCGCCGGCTGCGCGGCCACGTACGGGAACGGGCGGGCGCCGGTCACCGTCAGTCCCCCGTCCTCCGTTCGGTCGCCGCATCCGTCGGTGACGCCGCGCCAGTACCCGGCCCAGGGGAAGTTCGTCGTCGACCGGACGCAGGTGACCAGGTCGAACGGCACGTACACGGCTGACGGCGTCAACCTGTCGGCGATCCTCGTCACGAATTCGGGCAAGCTGACCATGACCAGCCCGCAGATCGACAAGACCGGCGACGCCGCGTCGAACAGCGAGAGCGGCTTCTTCGGCATCAACTCCGCGGTCCTGGCCCAGTCGGCCGGGACCGCCGTGATCTCGGGCGGCTCCGTGACGACGGACGGCGTGGGCGCCACCGCCCTGTTCGCCTATGGGCAGAAGTCCTCGCTGTCGATGACCGGGGGCACGATCGAGGCGAGCGGTGAGTACTCGCGCGGCGCGATAGCGGCGGACAGGGGGAAGGTGACCCTCGCCAGGGTGAAGGTCACGACGTCGGGGGATCACGCCTCGACGGTGACGGCGTCCCGGGGAGACGGCGAGATCGTCGTGGTCGGCGGCGAGTTGTCCACGTCCGGGCGGTACTCCGCCGGCGTGTACGCCCTGGGCACGATCACGTGCACCGGGGCACGCATCACCGCGGCGCGGTCCGAAGGGCTGGTGATCGACGGGGCGAGCTCGATCTCCCTGAAGGACTGCCTCGTGCGGGGCGCGGTCGGCGCCCGGCTCTACCGGTACGCCGGCCGTCGTCCAGGACGGGCCGTCCTCACCGTGCACGGGGGCAGGCTGATCGCCGAGAGGGGCGAGGCGTTCCAGGTGAGCAGCACGGCGGCGCTGATCACGGTGAAAGGGGGCGCCCGGGTGGAGAACAGCGGGCGGCTGGTCAACGCCACGCGGTACGGGCAGGCGGCGCTCGTCGTGGACGGTGGCAGGCTCACCGGAGACATCGTCACCGACGAGACCAGCGAGGCGTCGGTCGCGCTCCACGAGGGAGCGCGGCTGACCGGGCGGATCTCCAGGGCGGCGGTCGCCCTCGACCGGCCCAGCAGGTGGAACGTGACCGACGACTCCACGCTCACCGCGCTCACCGGCGCCGTGCTGAAGAACGGGGTCGTCGAGAACATCGTGGGAAACGGACACGATGTGCGCTACGACGCCCGCCTGCCCGCCAACGCGCCCCTGGCGGGCAGAACCTACCCCCTCGCCAAGGGGGGAAAGCTGCTTCCCCGCCGCTGACGCCGGGACGGCGTGACCCCGGCTCAGCCGAGTTCGTAGTCCAGGACGAAGGAGTGGGTGCCGTTCTCCGCCTCGATCCTGCCCTCTCCGCGCAGGCCGGCGAGCTCGCCGGTGCCGGAGGTGGGGACGATCAGCCAGCGCATCCACTGGACGCCGTTCTCGCTGCCCGCGCTGTGCTGCAGGACGAAGGTTCCCTTGCGGCCGCCCAGGGTGCCCTCGACGTGCTCGATCCCGGTGTACGCCGCGGGACCCGCGTCGGTCCCGACGGTGAGGATCTCGGTGGCGCTGGTCCCCTCGATGTCGCCCTGGAAGGTCTTGGTGATGCGGACCCGGCTGATCGTCGCGCCCTCGCGCCGGTCGGTGGCCATCTCGTCCCAGGCGGTGATGTCGAAGGTGCCGGTGGCCCGCGTGGTCATTGTGATCATCTCGCTCGTAGAGGTAGGCGTGTTCGGACAGGCTCGATCCTGCCCGCCGTACCTGTCAACTGATGTCAGGTACCGGTCGGACGTGCCACGGCGGACGGCGGCTCCGCGGTGGCCGCAGTGGCCGCGGTGAGCCCGGCGTGATCGCGAAGCGCGTCCAAGGCAGGGGTCCCGGGCGTGCTCTCGCTGCCGTGTTCGATCGGCGGGCACGGTCGCGGAGGGACGTCCTCTCCCCGGGAGTGAGGAATTTCCTCCGATCTCGTCAAGGTGGTACCGCCGGGTACCGGCGCTGGCTCATGATCTGTGTCATGCGTTCTCCGCGACTGCTCCCCCCGATCTCCGCCGAGCCGATACGGACGGCGCCCGCCCGCCACGCGGTTCGCGGACCGTTACGCGAATGTTGACCTCTCCCTTCCCCGCCCACGGCGGCAGGAGCGCCGCCGACCGGGTGTTCGGCTCGACCGCCACCACTCCGCGCAAGGCGCGGGCCTTCGCCCGGGGCCAGCTCGCCAGGTGGGAGCTGCCGCAGCTCGCCGACACCGTCGAGCTGCTCACGTCCGAGCTGGTGACCAACGCCATCCGGGCCACGGAAGCGGTGTCGGACCTGCCGGTGGCCTCGTCGGTGTTCCCCGTGGCCCTGCGGATGATCGCGCTGCGGCTGCTGCTGTCCCCCGGAAGCGTCGTGATCGAGGTCTGGGACGTCAGCGCCCAGATGCCGGACACCGGCCGGGCCGACCCCCTGGACGACCTGCGGGAGGGCGGCAGGGGGCTGGCCCTGGTCGGGGCGTTGTCCACGACGTGGGGGCACCGCACCGCCCCCGACCGGGGCAAGATCGTGTGGTGCGAGGTGGCCATACCGCCCGCCCGCTCCCCCGGGCCCCCCGCACGGAAACCGGGGGCGACCCTCCCCCGGCGGCTGCGGCACGCCGCGGTCACCGACCGCTCCGAGGGGCCGGACGCGCGGACGCTCCAGGGCATCCTCGACGGTCTGCGCCGGCTCGACTGACACCGCACGCCGCCCCACCGTGATCGCCCTGATCACCCGCGATCGCACCGCCCGGCCGGTCATCACCCCGGGAATATCAAGGCGTCCACCAAGGCCGTGCACAACCTGGCCACGATCTGCGGCCCGAGTGTTAGCCACGCGCCTCAGGGGCACAGGGCGCCTCTGAGGGCGGCTCCGAGGCCCGCCCGATGGAGGCGACCATGGATGCTCGGATCACGTTGCGGGTGGACGGCCGGGACAGATCATTGACGGTCGACACCCGCACCACCCTGCTCGACGCGCTGCGCGACCACCTGTCGGTCACCTCGCCCAAGAAGGGCTGTGACCACGGGCAGTGCGGCGCGTGCACCGTGTTGCTCGACGGACGGCGGGTGGTCAGCTGCCTGACGTTCGCGGTGGCGCACGACGGCGCCGACGTCACCACCGCCGAGGGGCTGGCCGAGGGAGGCGAGCCGCACCCGGTGCAGCGGGCGTTCCTGGAGCAGGACGGCTTCCAGTGCGGCTTCTGCACGCCCGGGCAGATCTGCTCGGCGGTCGGCATGCTGGAGGAGGTCAAGGCCGGGCACCCCAGCCACGTCACCGACGACCTGACCGGGCCCGTCACGCTCGACGACGAGGAGATCAGGGAACGGCTGAGCGGCAACCTGTGCCGATGCGGCGCCTACGTCAACATCGTCGCCGCCCTGCGCGAGGAGGCGGACTCGTGATCCCCTTCGAGTACCTGCGGGCCGGTGACCCCGCCGAGGCCGTCGCCGCCGTGGCCGAGCGTCCCGGCGCGGTCTTCCTCGGCGGAGGCACCAACCTGGTGGACCACATGAAGCTCGGCGTCGCCGAGCCGGACATGCTGGTCGACGTGTCGCGGCTGCCGCTCGACCGGGTGGAGGAGACGGCCACCGGCCTCCGCGTCGGCGCCGCCGTACGCAACAGCGACCTGGCCGCGCATCCGCTGGTGCGCGAGCGCTGTCCGATGCTGGCGCGGGCCCTGCTCTCCGGCGCCTCCGGGCAGTTGCGCAACGCCGCCACCACGGCGGGAAACCTGCTGCAGCGCACCCGCTGCCCCTACTTCCAGGACGTCACCACGCCGTGCAACAAGCGCGAACCGGGCTCCGGCTGCTCGGCGATCGGCGGGTACACCCGCTACCACGCCATTCTCGGCGCGTCCGAGCAGTGCGTCGCGGTGCACCCGTCCGACATGGCGGTGGCGATGGTGGCGCTGGACGCCGTGGTGATCGTGCTGGGCCCCGGCGGTGAGCGCGCGTTGCCGCTGGCGGACCTCTACCGGCTGCCGGGCGACACGCCGCAGCGGGACACGGTGCTGGAGCACGGCGAGCTCGTCACCGCCGTCGAACTGCCGGACCTGCCGTTCGCGCGGCGCTCGGCCTACCGCAAGGTGCGCGACCGCACCTCCTACAGCTTCGCGCTGGTCTCCGTCGCGGCCGCCCTCGATCTCGACGGCGGCACCGTCCGTGACGTACGGCTGGCCCTGGGCGGCGTCGCGCACAAGCCGTGGCGTGCCGTCCTGGCCGAAGAGGAGCTGCGCGGCAAGCCCGCGACCGAGGACGCCTTCCGCCGGGCCGCCGACGCCGAACTTGCGGCCGCGCGGCCGCTGCCCGGCAACGAGTTCAAGGTGCGGATGGCCCGCAACACCATCGTCGCGACGCTGCGCGACCTCACCGAGGAGGGGCGATGACCGTCCAGGATCGAGTGGTGGGCACGCCGTCACCCCGCGTCGACGGCCGGGCCAAGGTGACCGGGATCGCGGCGTACGCCTATGACCGGCCGGTGGACGACCCGGTGTACGCCCACCCGCTGCAGGCCACGATCGCGCGGGGACGGGTCGCCGCGATCGACGACGTGGCGGCGGCCGGGGTCAAGGGGGTCCTCGCGGTTGTCACCCACCGCGACGCCGCCCGCCTGGCCGACACCGAGGACGCCGAGCTGTCGGTCCTGCAGTCCGACGAGGTCGCGTTCCGGGGGCAGTTCATCGGGGTGGTGCTCGCCGAGACGCCCGAGATCGCCCGCCACGCCGCCGGCCTGGTGCGGGTGGAGTACGACGAGGAACCCCACGACACGGAGCTGCGGGCCGACCGCACCGACTTGTACGCGCCGGAGCAGGTCAACGGGGGATTCGCCACCGACACCGACGAGGGCGACGTCGACGCGGCGATGGAGGCCGCGGCGGTGACGGTCGACGAGATCTACACCACGCCGATGGAGCACAACAACCCGATGGAGCCGCACAGCACCGTGGCCATCTGGAACCCGGGCGGCGGCTTCCCCGAGGCGCCGCGGCTGACGCTGTTCGACTCGACGCAGAGCGTGCACTCCGTACGGTCGACGCTGGCGCGGGTCTTCGGCCTGCGGCCGGAGCAGGTGCGCGTGGTGTCCCCGTACGTCGGCGGGGGGTTCGGGTCCAAGGGGATGGCGCACGCGCACAACGTGCTCGCGGTGCTGGCCGCCCGCGCCGTGGCGGGGCGCCCGGTCAAGCTGGCGCTGACCCGCCACCAGATGTTCTCGCTGGCCGGTCACCGCACGCCCACGATCCAGCGCGTACGGCTGGGCGCCGACGAGGCGGGACGGATGACGGCCGTGGCGCACGAGGTGGTGGAGCACACATCGAAGATCAAGGAGTTCGCGGAGCAGACAGCGGTCGGGACGCGGATGATGTACGCGGCGCCGAACCGCCGCACGTCGCACCGGGTGGCCGCGCTCGACGTCCCCGTGCCGTCGTGGATGCGCGCGCCCGGTGAGGCGCCGGGGTTCTTCGGGCTCGAGGTGGCGATGGACGAGCTCGCCGCGGCCTGCGGGCTGGACCCGATCGAGCTGCGGGCGCGCAACGATCCCCGGAGCGATCCCGAGTCGGGCAGGCCGTGGTCGGGCCGTCACCTGGTGCGGTGCCTGCGCGAGGGGGCCGCCCGCTTCGGCTGGGAGGACCGCCCGGTGGTGCCCGGCACGCGCCGGCGGGGGCGCGAGCTGGGGGGCATGGGGGTGGCGAGTTCGACCTATCCGTACTACCGGTTCCCCGGCTCGCGGGCCGTCGTCGCGTACGGCGGGCGCGGCCGCTACACGGTGCGCATCGGCGCGGCCGACATCGGCACGGGCGCCTGGACGGTGCTGACGCAGATCGCCGCGGACGCGCTGGGCTGCCCTCTGGGCGCGGTGAGCGTGGAGATCGGGGACAGCGGCCTGCCGTCGGCCACCGTCGCGGGCGGGTCCTCGGGGACCACGAGCTGGGGTTCGACGATCGTCGCGGCGTGCCGCTCCTTCCGCCGCGTGTACGGGGACGATCCGCCGCCGGGCGCGGAGGCGGGCGACGACATGCCGGAGAATCCGGATGCCGAGCGGTACTCGATGCACTCCTTCGGCGCGCAGTTCGCCGAGGTCCGGGTGGACGCCGACACCGGCGAGATCCGGGTGCCCCGGATGCTGGGGGTGTTCTCGGTGGGCCGCGTCATCAATCCCCGTACCGCGCGTTCGCAGTTCATCGGGGGGATGACGATGGGGTTGTCGATGGCGCTGCTCGAGCGCAGCGTTCTGGACCACCGCACCGGGCATGTGATCAACCACGATTTCGCCGAGTACCTGATCGCCACGAACGCCGACGTGATGGACGTCGACGCCGTCTGGCTGGATGAGGAGGACGTCCACGCCGGTCCGCTGGGGGCCAGGGGCATCGGTGAGATCGGCATCGTCGGGGCCGCGGCGGCGATCGCCAACGCGGTGCACAACGCCACCGGGATCCGCGTACGCGATCTGCCGATCACACCGGATCTGCTCCTGCGCTGACTTCTGCGCTGAACCATCGCCGCGCTCGCGCCGACGGGCTGCTCGACGCGGACGCGCTGGTGGAGCGCACGCGCGAGTGAGCTGGTGCGGCAGGCGCGGCGCCTGCACGACCAGCTCACCAGCCCATCATGAGCTCGTTCGGGTGGTCCTGCCGTCCCCCGTCATGGAGTCAGGCGCGGAAGAGCCGCCAGAACGCCAGGGTCACCTCGGCGGCGGGGGCCGGACGGTCGCCGGTGACCCAGTAGGCGATCACGCCGGTGAGGGCGCCGGCCAGGTAGGTGGCGTGCAGCTCGGCCGGGACGTCGTCGAAGCCCTCGGGGCGTGACCCGCCGGTGAACCGTGCGGCCAGTTCGGCGGTCAGCCGCTCGCGCATGCGCGCGGCGAACAGTGCGCTGCCCTGGGCGCCCAGCATCCGCTGATACAGGGTGGCGCGAGCCGCCACGTGCTCGAACAGGTCGATCAGCGGCGCGGGCGCCTGGTCCCGGGGCGCGTCGCGTGGGCACAGCGCGGCGGCCCGCGCGACCTGGGCGACCGTGTCCTCCATGGCGTCGGTGACGATCGCGTCCACGTCGGGGAAGTGCAGGTAGACCGTCGCCCGGTTCACCCCGGCGAGCCTGGCCACCTCGGCCATGGTGATGGAGCCCACCTCCTTGTCGGCCGCCAGGTCGAGTATCGCGGCCCGCAGGCGGGCCCGGGTGCGTCGCGCGCGGGGATCATCCGGGTTCACGACGCCGACTATACGACACATGTTGCATACTCAACAGATGTCGCATAGATTGCCGGGCATGCGAATCGAGGTCTGGGCGGACGTTGTCTGCGGATGGGCGTACATCGGCAAGCGGAGGCTGGAGGCGGCCCTGGCCGACCCGGCCTTCGACGGCGTCCCCGTCGAGGTCGTGTGGCGGCCGTTCCGGATCGACCCCACCGCGCCGGCGCGGGCCGTTCCGCTTGAGGAGGCGTACGGCGATCCGATAGTGGACACCGCGCTGCGCCGGTGCGCGCCCGGCCTGTCGCCCATGGAGAACCGGGCGCGCGTCTCCGAGATCGCCGCCGAGGAAGGGCTGGGACCGCGCTGGGGAGCGGCCTGGCGGGCCGACACCCACGACGCCCACCGGCTGCTCGCCCTGGCATTCGAGCGCGGCGACGCGGCGCGGCAGAACGCCGTGGCCGAGCGGGTGATGAAGGCGCACTTCGTCGAGGGGCGCGACATCAGCGACCGTGAGGTGCTCGCGGCCGTCGCGGCCGAGGCGGGCTTCGCCGACGGCGCCGCACTGCTGGAGGCCGGCGCGGGCGAGGACGTGGTGCGGGAGTTGCTGCTCACCGGCAAGGCCAGGGGCGTGGCGACCTCGCCGACGATCGTCGTCGGCGACCGCGCGCTGGCGGGTGCCCAGCCCGCCGAGGTGATCAGGGAGTTCCTGTTGAAGGGCGGTCGGCGGCGCGAGCTGCCCGAGGAGGTGGAGCGCCTGCGCTACGCCGAGTCCCTGCTCGACCAGCGTGACCCGTTCGGGGCGTTGGTCCTGCTGCGGCCGCTGCTCGACGAGCACGGCGACGACCGCACCGTCCGCATGCTCGCCGCCCGGGCCTACTTCGCCTCGGCGCAGCTCGGGCGGGCCCGCCCCACGCTGGAGTGGCTGGTCGCAAAGTCGCCGGACGACTCCTACGCCCGGCACCTGCTCGGCCGTACCCTCCAGCGTCAGGGGCTGGCCGAGGAGGCCGCCCCGCACCTGACCATGGCCGCCGTCATGACCCCGGAATACGCCTGAGCGGCACTCATCCCAGCGGCGGTGGTCGGCCACCCCCATGCTGCCCCAGCGTGGGGGTGGGTGGCACCGGCCGAGCGGGATGGGTGCCGCTGCTCGGCGGTGTCCTTCGGAGAGGCCGCGCCCGTCTCGTATCCGCCCAGGAGGTCGCCGTCGCGCCGCCCGTGGAGTCGCCGGGCATTCGCGGCATAGTTCAGGATGTCCTGAATTCAGGGTTTCCTGTACTGTCTGAGGTATGCCGACTCTCGCCACCGACATCGACGCCCTGGCCCGGTTCGGCCGGGCGCTCGCCGATCCGATCCGCTGCCGCCTGCTCCTCGCCCTCCGCGAAGCCCCGGCGTATCCGTCGGATCTGGCCGAGGGGCTGGGGATCTCCCGTACCCGCCTGTCGAACCACCTGGCATGCCTGCGCGACTGCGGTCTGGTCGTCGCGGTGCCGGACGGGCGCCGCACTCGCTACGAACTCGCCGATGCGCGACTCGGCCACGCGCTGGACGACCTGCGCAGCGCCGTCCTGGCCGTGGAGACGGGCCGGGCCTGCGTGGACGCCGAGGAGAAGGGCTGCTGCTGATGAGCGCCCTGTCCCTGGGGCCGAGCCCCGCGCGCCGAGACGCGCTCGCCCGCCGGATCCGGCTGCTGGTCGCCGTCACCATCGGCTACAACGTGATCGAGGCGGTCATCGCCATGGCGGCCGGGACCGTCGCCTCCTCGGCCGCGCTGGTCGGCTTCGGCCTGGACTCGGTGATCGAGGTGTCCTCCGCCGCGGCGGTGGCCTGGCAGTTCTCCGCCTCCACCCACGCTGTACGCGAAGCGAGGGAGAGGACCGCCCTGCGGATCATCGCGTTCTCGTTCTTCGCGCTCGCCGCCTATGTCTCGGTGGAAGCGGTGCGGGCGCTGGCGGGAACGGGTGAGGCCGAGCGGTCGCTGCCCGGCATCGTGCTCGCCGCGTTGTCGTTGCTGGTGATGCCGTTCCTGTCCGCCGCGCAGCGCCGTGCCGGTCGCGAACTCGGCTCCGCCTCCGCCGTCGCGGACTCCAAGCAGACCCTGCTGTGCACCTACCTGTCCGCGGTCCTCCTGGTGGGCCTCGTCCTCAACGCCACTCTCGGCTGGTCGTGGGCCGACCCGGTCGCCGCCCTCGTGATCGCCGCCGTGGCCGTCAAGGAAGGCCGGGACGCCTGGCGCGGGGACGCCTGCTGCACCGCCCCCACCACTGCCGCCGACGCCACCACCTCGGGGTGCCGGGAATGCGGCTGAATGTGGCCGCACGGCGTCTTAGGTGATGCTGACGCGGCCGCGCACAACGATCGACATCGCCACCGGAAGCTGTTGGCTGTGCCATTGGTTGTGCTCTCATCCGCGCACGGGCGGCACCGGCGTCGAATCCGGACGAAGTGTTTCCCCGGAGGTTCCCGGCTCGCGTGCCGGCGCGCCGTCGGGTGCGGGTGCGGTGTCGGATGGGTTGTCGGATGGGTTGTCGGGCAGGCCGGTGGGCAGGTCGGTGGGCGCCGGGTTCGGCTGGACCGCGGCGAGGTAGGCGTGGATGGCGTCGCGGTTGCGGGCCAGGCAGTCGATGCGCTGCTGGATCCGCGCGGCTTCGCTCCGCAGCAGCTCGGCGAGTTCCGGGGTCAGGCACTCCGGGTGGAGGTGGATGTCGTCCGGTTTGTCGAGGAACGGAAGGATCCTGCGGATGATCTCGGTGGTGAGGCCGGAATCGAGGAGCCCGCGGATCTGCTGGACCCGATAGATGGCCGACACGTTGTACCGGCGGTAGCCGTTCTCGGCCCGCTCCGGATGCAGCAGATCCTGCTCCTCGTAGTAGCGCAGCATCCTGGTGGGAACGCCCGTACGCCGGGACAGCTCGCCGATCTTCATGGCCCTCCTCGGGCAGAGTGACGGGGGATCACGTTCTCGGATCGAGTGACGGGGATCACATTTGCCTTCACATTGATGTGAAGGTTTCAGCATGGTCGCATGTCCTCCCCAGCGACCACCAACGCCACCCCTCCGCCGACCACCGGGACGACGCTTCCCCTGCCGGGGTTGCTGGCGCTGTTCACGGCCGCGTTCTCCGCCGTGATGACCGAGCTGCTCCCCGCCGGGCTGCTGCCGCAGATGAGCGAGGCCCTGCACGCGTCCGAAGGCCGTGTCGGGTTCCTGGTGACCGGCTATGCGGTCGCCTCGTTCGTCGCCGCGATCCCCCTGACCGCCGCGTTGCGTGGCAGGCGCCGCCGCCCGGTGCTCATCGGCGTGATCGTCGGCTTCGCGCTCTGCAACGCCGTCACCGCACGCTCCTCGGCGTACGGGCTGACCTTCGCGGCCCGGGTGCTGGCGGGCGTGATGGGCGGAGTCATGTGGGCGATGCTCGCCGGTTACGCCGCCCGCATGGTCCCGGCCGAGCGTCGTGGCCGGGCCATCGCCGTCGTCCTGGCCGGGATCACGGTCGCGCTGTCCCTCGGCGTCCCCGCGGGCACCGCCCTGGCCACCGCCTTCGGCTGGCGCGGCGGGTTCGCCGCGCTGGCCGTGCTTTCCGTGATCCTGGTGGCCTGGGTGCGGTGGACGGTGCCCGACTTCCCCGGCGAAACGGCCACCCAGCGGGTCCCCTTGCACCGCATCGCCTCCCTGCCCGGCATTCTCACCGTCCTGTCCGTCACCCTGGTCCTGCTGCTGGGCCACCAGGCGATGTACACGTATGTGGCGCCGTTCGCCGCGCGCGCCGGCTTCGGCAACACCGGAGTGGTCCTGCTCGTCTTCGGCCTCGCCACGGTGGCCGGGATCTGGGTCGTCGGCACTCTCATCGACCGTCACCCGCGTCCGACTCTCCTGTGCGCACTCGCCCTGGTCGCGGCCGCGATGCTCGTTCTCGGGTTGTTCGGGCGTACGCCTGCGGTCCTGCTTGTCGCGGTCGCGGTGTGGGGCGCGGCCTTCGGCGGGGCGCCGACGCTGCTGCAGACGGCTCTGATCGGCGTGTCAGGGCCGGGGGGCGCGGACGTCGCCACCTCACTGCAGACCACCGTCTACAACGCCGGCATCGCCGCCGGATCCCTTGCCGGCGGCCTCGTCCTCGAAGGCGCCGGCGCCGGTGCCCTGCCGTGGGCCGCGCTCCCCCTGCTCGTCGCCGCGCTGGTCATCGTGACCGTGGGACGCCGCCACGCGTTCCCCGCCCGGCGTCCGGGTGGGCGGGTAGGCGAAGAATTCGCGATTAAGTGAGGGGCGGATGTCGCGAACGGGCCGACGGCCCCGACATCTCCGGTGAGAGGCGCCGCAGAGGTGCCCGCCGAGAGGAGAGACCGTGAAATACATGATCATGATGTACGGCTCGCAGCAGGACTACGACGTCCTGACCGGGACGCCCGCCGACGACAAGCCGGCCTGGTCCGCGGAGGACGTCGCGGCGATGCACGCGTTCATGGAGTCGTGGAACAACGACCTGGTCGAGTCCGGGGAGTTCGTCGACGCCCGCGGCCTGGCCGCTCCCGCGCACGCCAGGAGGGTTCGGCTGCGGGACGGGGTGCCGGTGGTGACCGATGGGCCCTACCCCGAGACCAAGGAGGTCCTCGCCGGCTACACGATCGTGGAGTGCGCGAGCTTCGACCGGGCGACCGAGATCGCCGCACGCCTGGCGAACACCCCCCACCCGGCGGACGCGACCCTGGACCACGAGTGGTACGTGGACGTGCGGCCGATCGAGGGCCATGGCGAGATGGAGGCGTGACCATCCCCGCCGCGACCACCCGGTGACCGCCGACGTGCCGGGTGACGCTGTCGGGTGACGATTCCGGGGTCTGCCGCGCCGGCACCGGCGCAGCCTGGCGAGGTCGTCGGAGTCGGGGTTTCTGGGTCCGCGCGTACTCCGAGGTCGTCCGCGCCGACTGCGTGACCTCCTCCTCCTTCGTCGCCGATGAAAGCCCCGACGACCGCGCCGGAGAAGGCGACAGCAGGGGCACGCTATGGGCGGAACGTCCGGCGGTAGGCGTCCGGCGGTACGCCGATCGTGCGGTGGAAGTGGCGGCGCAGTGTCGTCGCCGTGCCCATGCCCGCGGCCGAGGCGATGGTGTCGACGCTGTCGTCCGTGGTCTCCAGCAGTTCCTGGGCGCGGCGGATCCGCTGCGTCAGCAGCCACTGCAGCGGGGTGGTGCCGGTTATCAAGCGGAAGTGGCGGGCCAGGTGGCGCGAGCTCATGTTCGCCTGACGGGCCAGGTCCTCCACGGTGAGCGGCTGGTCCAGCCGCCGCATCACCCAGGTGAGCAGCTCGGCCAGGGGATGGCCCTCCTGGGCGGGTATCGGTGTGGTGACGAACTGGGCCTGGCCACCGGCCCGGTGGGGCGGCACGACCAGGCGGCGGGCGACCACGTTGGCGATCGCCGAGCCGTGGTCGCGGCGGACCAGATGCAGGCACAGGTCCATCGCTGCGGCCTTGCCCGCGGACGTGAGCACGCTGCCGTTGTCGATGTAGAGCACGTCCGGGTCGACCTTCACCCGGGGATAGCGCGCGGCCAGTTCCTCGGTGTGGGCCCAGTGCGTGGTCGCGCACAGCCCGTCCAGCAGGCCGGCGGCGGCGAGCACGAACGCGCCCGTGCACAGGGAGACCACCCGCGCGCCCGACTCGTGGGCCGCGCGCACCGCCTCGACCAGGTCGGCCGGCGGGTCCACGTCGACGTCCGCCAAGGCGGGGACGATCACGGTGCCGGCGTGCGCCAGCCGGTCGAGCCCGTAGTCCGGCTCCAGCAGGAACCGGCCGACCCGGACGGCGTGCGTGCCGCACACCCTGACGTCGTACCAGGGGCCTGGCAGGGCGTCCGGGGCGGAGCCGAAGACCTCGTAGGCCAGGGCCAGCTCGAAGTGCAGCATCCCGTCGGTAGCGGCGACCGCGACGGAGCGCGGGACAGAACTCATGTCGGGAATTGTACGGATCGTGTCGTTCCGGACGCTGGCACCGTCGCGCCGCCGGGGACAGGATCCAAACCGTAAATCACTTCGAGTACGCGGGAGCAGGCATGGGATCGAGTCGGAACGTGGCGGTGTTCGGCGCCTACGGACACACCGGGCGGTTCGTGGTCGCGGAGTTGCGCGAGCGCGGATACGTCCCGCTGCTCCTCGGCCGCGACCAGGACAAGCTGCTGGCGCTGGCGCAAGCCCAACCGGGGCTCGAGACGCGTCAGGCGCCTGTCGACGATCCGGCCTCGCTCGACCGCGCGCTGAACGGCGCGGCCGCCGTGATCAACTGCGCCGGGCCCTTCGCCTCGACCGCCGCCCCGCTGGTCGAGGCGGCGCTGCGCGCCGGCATCCCGTATGTCGACGTGGCGGCCGAGATCGAGGCGAACCTTGACACGTTCGCGCACTTCGCGGAGCGCGCCCGCGCCGCGGGCATCGTGGTGGTCCCGGCGATGGCCTTCTACGGCGGCCTCGGCGACCTGTTGGTCACCGCCGCGATGGGCGACTGGACGGCGGCGGACGAGGCGCACATCGCCTACGGCCTGAGCAGTTGGCATCCCACTGCCGGAACGCTCGCTTCGGGCACGGTCTCGGGGCAGCGGCGGGGTGGCCGCCGTGTCCGCTACACCGGCGGACGGCTGGAGTACCACGATGACGCCCTGCCGACCCTGGAGTGGCCCTTCCCGGCTCCGCTCGGCCCTCAGAGTGTCATCGGAGAGTTCGCCATGGCCGATGTCGTCACGATTCCCAGCCACCTGGCCGTCCCGGAGGTGCGCACCTACATGACCGTCAAGGCGGCCGCGGATCTGTCCGCTCCTGACGCCTCGGCACCGACCGCCGTCGACGAGCGCGGCCGCTCCGCGCAGACCTTCGTCGTCGACGTCCTCGTCCGCTCCGGCGGCACGGAACGCCGCGTGGTCGCCGCCGGTCAGGACATCTACGCCATCAGCGCGCCGCTCGCGGTGGAGGCCGTCGACCGCGTTCTCACCGGCCGTACCAGAACCGTCGGCGTCGCCTCCGCGGGCGCGGCCTTCGACGCCTCTGACTTCCTCGGCGCCCTGTCATCGCACCTCTCGCTGCACGTCCCGCTCGACGCACGCGGCTGACCGGCGCGCTTCGGCGGCCTCCGGCTCCTGTCGGCTGCCACAGGATGGGGGAAACACCAGGTCAGGGTCAGGGCCATATCCGCCCGATTCTCCTGAGCACTACGGCGACCCCGAGTCGGCAGTCCACACTTCCCGCTCGTTCGCCTGTTTCAGGCCTCGTGGGGTGTCGCAGGGCGGATGAGACCGCTCTCGTAGGCGAAGACCACGACCTGTGCGCGGTCCCGGAGCCCCAGCTTCAGCAGGACCCGGCTGAGGTGCGACTTCACGGTGGCCTCGGCCAGGTGCATCGCCGTGGCGACCTCGGCGTTGGACAGCCCGCGCGCCACCTGGACCAGCACCTCGTGTTCGCGGGAGGTGAGCTGTCCCAGCCGCTCGTCCCGCCCGGGAGCGCCGGGCATGAGCTGCGGGGCGAACCTCTCCAGCAGGCGCCGGGTGATCCGTGGGGAAACCGCGGCGTCACCCGCCGCCACGTTGCGGATCGCGGTCAGCAGCTCCTCGGGCCGTGTGTTCTTCGGCAGGAAGCCCGAGGCTCCGGCCTTCAGCCCGGCGAAGGCGTACTCGTCCAGGTCGAAGGTGGTCAGGATGAGCACGCGTGAGCGCGGGGAGTCCATGACGATCCTGCGGGTGGCCTCGATCCCGTCGATGCCGGGCATACGTACGTCCATCAGCACGACATCGGGGCGCAGCAGCCGGGCCATCCGGGCGGCTTCATCGCCGTCGGCCGCCTCGCCGGCCACCTCCATGTCCGGCTCGGCCTCGAACACCATGCGAAACGCCATGCGCAGCAACGACTCATCGTCGGCGATCAGTAGCCGGATCATCACACGGAGCCCTTGCCCGCCAGGTCCGCGCCGAGGTCGAGGCGTGCCGCCACCCGCCAGCCCCCGCCGCGTCGTGGCCCGGCATGGAGGGTTCCGTCGTAGGCGGCGACGCGCTCGCGCATGCCGGACAGGCCTCGCCCGGGTGCGTCTGCCGGCGCCCGCCCGGCGTGACCGTCGTCGGTGACCTCCACGGCGGCGCATCGCGGCGTCAGGTGGACCCGGACCTCGGCCGCCGCGCCGGGTGCGTGCCTGAGCGTGTTGGTCAGGGCCTCCTGGGCCAGCCGGTAGACGGTGAGCTGGGCGGCGGCGGAGATCGCCGCGGGGTCACCGGCCACCTCCAGTCGGGTCGGCAGCCCGGCCGCGCGCATCCTCTCGGCGAGAGGGCCGAGTTCGGCGATGCCGGGCGCCGGATGGAGCGGTTCGCCGGACTCGCCGTGCTGGCCGTGCTCGCCGGCACCGAGGGCGCGTCGCAT
This sequence comes from Microtetraspora glauca, assembly GCF_040656155.1. Classification (NCBI taxonomy): domain Bacteria; kingdom Bacillati; phylum Actinomycetota; class Actinomycetes; order Streptosporangiales; family Streptosporangiaceae; genus Microtetraspora; species Microtetraspora glauca. Next base: position 207,754 of record NZ_JBFALK010000015.1, on the reverse strand, counting down.
GTCGGCGAGGGCCTGCCGTCCGGTGTCCGCGATCTGCTCCACGGCGGCGGCCGCCCGGTCCGGCGCGCGGTGCCGTATGTACGCCGCGCTGTCGGCCAGTGCCACCATGACCGACAGGTTGTGGGTGACGATGTCGTGCAGGTCGCGGGTCATCCGGGCGCGTTCCTCGGCAACGGCGAGCCGCGCCCGCTGCTCACGGTCATGCTCCAACGACGTGACGTACGCCCGCCGGGAGCGCATCCACAGGCCCGTGGTGAGGGCGGCTACGGTCATCGCGGTCAGCGCGGCCGCCGTGAACGGGAACTGGCCGGGCGGCGCCCACCGCGCCGCGGCCAGCAGCACCCCGGCCTCCAGCGTGAGCCCGGCCGCCAGTGTCTGCCGCCAGGTGCAGCGCGAGCCGACCGTGCAGAGAGCGACCAGCAGCGCGGCGTCGGCGGGAAGCTGCACGTCGGCGACCCATTGGATCGCGGCCGCCGCGGCGATCGCGCTGAACGCCGTCAGCGGCGCGCGCCGCCGCCACGCCAGGGGCGTCACCAGGGCCACCTGCAGCAGCATCGGACCCGGCTCATCCTGGGCCAGCACCTGGCCCGGCCCGAGCGTGGCAAGAAAGATCACAGCCGCCAGCAGCGCGTCGGCGGGAACGGACGACCATCGCGTGAGTGCTGCGAGGCAGGCCACGGGACGATCGCCTCTCTTCATGCCGCTCACCCTAATTGTCCTGCGGGTTCGCTCCCCATCCTCCTTCAGGATGAAGATCCGGGCATGTCAGCCGGAAGTCGTAGCCGTGGATCAGCCGTATGCCGCTAGCCCGCGCCGGCGCCCCACTGCCAGCCTCGTGGGACGCATCTCGTAAGGAGCCTCACATGCCCTTCATCACGAACGCCGCAGGCATCGCCGGGCTGACGCTGGCCGCGACCATCGCAAGCGCCACTCCCGCCGCCCCGGCCCATCAGGCGCCGGCCGCGCACCGTGTCACGATGACCCTGCCCGCGCCGGCCGGGCCGTACCTCGTGGGCACCCTCGCGGTGCGCCTGGTGGACCGGTCGCGCCCCGACCCCCTTGTGAGGTCGAAGCCCTACCGGGAGTTGATGGTCAGCCTGTGGTACCCGGCGAAGGACACCGGCCGTTCCCTGCCTGTCGCCCCCCAGATGGCGCCGCTGGCCGCCGCCGACTGGGACCGCCACTCCGCGCCGCCCATGGGCATCGCGGCGGGCACGGTGGACTGGGCCGCCACCCCTACCCACGCCCGCGTCGGCGCGCCGGTGGACCGCCGGGCGGGGCGTCTGCCGGTCGTGCTCTTCGGCCCCGGGGACGGCGGCCCGCGCACCCTCGGCACCACCCTGGTGCAGGACCTGGCCTCCCGCGGCTATCTCGTCGTCACCGTGGACCACACCTACGAGGCCGACCAGGTGGAGTTCCCCGGAGGGCGGGTCGTGCGAGCCGTGCCCCTGCCGAAGAAGCTGACTCCGCGCGTCATCGCCAAGCTGCTCGCGCAGCATTCACGGGCCCGCCTCGCGGACATGCGGTTCGTCCTCGACCGGCTCGCCGCACTGGGACGCGGCCACGGCCTCGGCGAGGAGGCCGGTCGGTTGCCCGCCGGGCTGCGCGGCGCCCCGGACATGTCCCGGGTGGGAGCGCTCGGCCAGTCCCTCGGCGGGTCGGTGGCCGCGCAACTCGTCCACGACGACCGCCGTGTGACCTCGGGGGTCAACCTCGACGGCGGCTACGTCGGCCCGGTGGCGAAGACCGGCGTCGCCAAGCCGTTCCTGCAGATCGCAGCCGAGGCGCACACCCGGTCGAGCGAACCGAGCTGGAAGTCCTTCTGGCACGGCTCGACCGGCTGGAACCGGGAGCTGCGCTTCGCGGGCGCGGCGCACGGCTCGTTCACCGACCTGCAGGTGATGCTGCCGCGGATCGCAGCGGTGCTGCCGAAGGTGCCCGCCGCCGACTTCGTCGGCACGATCGACCCCGGCCGGTCCGTGTCCGCCCAGCGTGCGTACGTCGCGGCCTTCTTCGACCTGCACCTGAACAAGAAGCCGACCCGGCTCTTCGACGCCCCCGACGCCCGATACGCCGACGTCTCCCTCATCCCCTGACCCGCCCTCGCCCCGATCTGAAAGGGTGATCAGCTCTTGAGGAAGGCGAGCAGGTCCTGGTTGAACTTCTCCTTGTCGCCGGGGACCATGGCGATGCCGTGGGAGCCGCCCTCGTAGACCTTGAAGGTGGCGCCGGGGATGATCTTGGCGGATTTACGGCCGGTGGCGTCGATGGGCACGATCTGGTCGTCGTCACCGTGGACGACCAGCGTGGGGACGTCGAACTTCTTCAGGTCCTCGGTGAAATCGGTCTCGGCGAACGCCCCCACACAGTCGACGCCCGCCTTGATGCTCTCGTGCATGGCCATGAACCAGAAAGCGTCCTTGTTGCCCTGAGTGACCTTGTTGCCTGGACGGTTGGCGCTGAAGAACCCCTCCGCCGCGTCCTTCCAGAACTGCGAGCGCTCGGCCAGGATGCCGGCGCGGATGCGGTCGAACACCTCCGCGGGTACGCCCTCGGGATTGGCCTCGGTCTGGATCATCAGTGGCGGGATCGCCGACAGCAGCACGGCCTTGCTGACGCGGCCTGTGCCGTGACGGCCGATGTAGCGCGCCAGCTCGCCGCCGCCCATCGAATGGGCGACCAGGGAGACGTCCCGCAGATCAAGATGCTCGATCAGGTCATGGAGGTCGTCGGCGAAGGTGTCGAAGTCATAGCCGTCCCACGGCTGGGTGGAGCGGCCATGGCCACGGCGGTCGTGGGCGATTCCGCGGAAGCCGTTGGCGGCGACGCACATCATCTGGTCTTCCCATGCGTCGGCGTTCAGCGGCCAACCGTGAATGAACAGCACCGGCCGACCCCCGCCCCAGTCCTTGTAGAAGATCTCGTTGCCGTCGCGCGTGGTGACGAAACTCATCGTGCGGACCCCCGTGTCGATGCCCCTGTCGATGCCCCTGTTAATGGCGGTGTTGACGGCGGTGTTGACGGAACCCGGGCGGACGGGGCCGCCCGCCTCGCCGCATGTCCCCATAGACCGGGCACACGGCCATCGCGATGAGCATCCGCCCGACCACTTTTGGTGGCGATACCCCTGACCCCCGACCGATTACACCAACACCCCGTCCTCAGCGCTTTACCGGGCCGTGGAGGCAACCGGTGCGCACACCGCGCCGGTGCCGGCCACGGCATCGAAGGCGCGCGGCAGGTTCCCGCTCCCGAGGCGGCAAGGTCCGCGAGATGAACGTTAGGAAAGCTTCCTAACGTTCTTGACATCGGCTCGTGCGCCTTGCCACGATGCCGGGTAAGCGGCTTGGCGCGGCGTTCCCGGACGTTCCGGAGAACGTGACGCGCTCAGGAAAGATCTGCCCCGGCCGTCCGGGACGTTCCCGCCACAGGGCCTCGGCCCGGGACACGCCCCGTGGTCCTTCAGCATGGTTCCGCCATGGTCGCTCACCCCCCAGGAGACAGCCATGTCCCTGCCCCTCCCCCCACCTCTCTCCCGGCCTCGGCCGCGGCCGGGATTCCGCAGCCGGTACGGCGTGCTCGCCGCGGCCCTGGCCCTGGGCGCCGGCCTGTTCGTGGCCGCCGAGCGCGCGAACGCCGCCGAGACCCTGCTGTCCCAGGGCAAGCCCGCCACCGCGTCGTCGACCGAGTCCTCCTCATACGCGGCTGCGTACGCGGTCGACGGCGACACCACCTCCACCCGGTGGGCCTCGGCCGAAGGCCACGACCCCGAGTGGCTCACCATCGACCTCGGCGCCACGTACGCGATCTCCCGGGTCAAGCTGTACTGGGAGGCCGCCTACGCGGCCGCGTACCAGGTGCAGACCTCCGCCGACGGCGCGAGCTGGACCACGATCCACACGACCAGCCAGGGCGACGGCGGCACCGACGACCGGGCCGGCCTGTCCGGAACCGGCCGCTACGTCCGGGTACTGGGCACGGCGCGCGGCACTTCCTACGGCTACTCGCTGTATGAGGTCCAGGTGTACGGCGAGGCTGGCTCCACCCCGAGCCCGTCGCCCAGCGTCACGCCGACCGCCGGACCGGTGGACTACCAGGCGGAGGACGCCACGCTGTCGCAGGCGGCCGTGGCCACCAACCACACCGGGTACACCGGTACCGGGTTCGTCGACTACGCGGCCGTCACCGGCGGGTACGTCGAGTGGACGGTCAACGCCGCCGCCGCGGGCAACGCGACGCTGTCCTTGCGGTACGCCAACGGCAAGACCACCGACCGGCCCGTGGACATCGCCGTCAACGGCGCGGTCGTGGCCCGCCCGGCCTTCCCGGCGACGGGCGGCTGGGACACCTGGACGACCGTCGACGTCGTCGCCGCCCTGCCGTCGGGCACGAGCAAGGTCCGGGCCACCGCGGCGAACACCGTCGACGGCCCGAACCTCGACAAGCTGACCGTCACCCCGGGCGGGACCGCCTCCCCCTCGCCGTCCCCCTCGTCCTCGCCGTCCCCCTCGTCCTCGCCGACCCAGGGCGGCGCGTTCACCGTGGTCGCGGCGGGCGACATCGCCGCCCAGTGCACCGCGAGCTCCAGCTCCTGCGCCCACCCCAAGACGGCGGCCCAGGTCCAGGCGATCAACCCGGAGTTCGTCGTCACGATGGGTGACAACCAGTACGACGACGGCACCATCGACGACTTCCGGAAGTACTACGCCACCACCTGGGGCAAGTTCAAGGACAAGACCCATCCCTCGGCGGGCAACCACGAGAGCTACGACCCGGCCGGGTTCGAGGCGGGCTACAAGTCCTACTTCGGTGCGATCGCGTTCCCGAACGGCAAGAGCTGGTACAGCTTCGACCGGGGCAACTGGCACTTCATCGCCCTCGACTCCAACATCTTCGACCAGACGGCGCAGATCAACTGGCTCAAGGCCGACCTCGCCGCCACCACCAAGGGCTGCGTCGCCGCGTACTGGCACCACCCGCTGTTCAGCTCCGGAGAGCACGGCAACGACCCGGTCAGCCGGCCCGTATGGCAGATCCTGTACGACGCCAAGGCCGATCTCGTGCTCAACGGGCACGACCACCACTACGAGCGGTTCGCCCCGCAGAACCCCTCGGGCCAGGCCGACGCGAACGGGCTGGTCGAGCTGCTGGGCGGCATGGGCGGCGCGGACCCGTACACGATCGAGAACGTCCAGCCCAACAGCCAGTTCCGGCTCAGCGGCACGTACGGCGTCGTCAAGCTGGCGTTCACCGACAGCACCTACTCCTGGCAGCTGATCGGCACCGACGGCAAGGTGAAGGACTCCAGCCCGACCTACACCTGCCACTGATGTACGTCTCGGCGACCCGGTGGCCCCGGCTGGCGTCGGTGCCCGCCAACGTCCTGGCACTCGGCGCGGTCAGCATGGTGACCGACGTCTCCTCGGAGATGGTCACCGCCGTCCTGCCGATGTATCTGGTGCTGTCCCTCGGGCTCAGCCCGCTGGCGTTCGGCGTGATCGACGGGCTGTACTTCGGCGTGACCGCCCTGGTCCGGCTGGCCGGGGCGCACGCGGCCGACCGGTGGCAGCGGCGCAAACTGGTCGCGGTCCTGGGGTACGCGCTGTCGGCGGTGTGCCGGGTCGGCCTGCTCGCCGCCGGAGGGTCGGTCGCCGCCCTGGGAGCGGTGGTGGCGGCCGACCGCGCCGGCAAGGGACTGCGTACCGGCCCGCGCGACGCGCTCATCTCCCTGAGCGCGTCGCCGGGGGCGCTCGGGCAGGCGTTCGGTGTCCATCGCGCGATGGACACCGCGGGCGCCTTCCTCGGGCCGCTGGTCGCGTTCGGGCTGCTGGCGGCCACCGGAGGCGCGTACGACGCCGTGTTCGTGACCAGCTTCTGCGTGGCGGTGGCCGGCGTCCTGTTGATGGTCCTGTACGTGCGGGACCGGCGCGAGCCCCTCCTCGCCGATGACCGGGTCTCCGTGCGGCGGGTGCCGCGCGACACGCCGCTGCTTCAGTTGTGCGCCGTCGCGGCCGCGCTCGGGCTGGTGACGGTCAGCGACGCGTTCGTCTATCTGCTGCTGCAGAAACGCCTGGCCCTCTCGCCCGAGCTGTTCCCGCTGCTCCCGCTCGGCACGGCGGCCGCGTACCTGCTGCTGGCCGTGCCGTTCGGGAGGCTGGCCGACCGGGCGGGCCGGTTCGCGGTGTTCCTCGGCGGCCATGCCGTACTGGTCGTTTTGTACGGGCTCCTGGCGCTCCCGTCGGCCGGGGGCTGGCTCCTGGCGGTGGCGCTGGTGGCGCTCGGGGTGTTCTACGCGGCGACCGACGGGGTCCTGATGGCGGCCGCGGGTCCGCTCGTTCCCGCTCATCTGCGGACGAGCGGCCTGGCAATGGTGCAGACCGGTCAGGCCGTCGGGCGGCTGCTGTCGTCGGTCCTGTTCGGTGCCCTGTGGACCGCCGCGGGAGCCGAGCCGGGGCTGGCCGTGATGGGAGGCGGGGTGGCCGTCTGCGCCGTCGCCTCCTGGTCCGTCCTGCGAAGAGTCGAGCCGGGAGCCGAGCCGAGAGTCGTGCCGAGAGTCGTGCCGGAAGGAGAGCGTGGTGCGAGGTAGGGGACGGGCGCTGGTCATGCTCGCGGCCGTCGTCGCGCTGGCCGGGGTCGCGGTCGCGTACGCGGCGGCCGCCACCAGGCGCGACGCCGGACCGGGACGGGCCGTGGACCTGGCCGCGAGCGGCCGGGTGCTGTTCGTACGGAACGGGCGGGTGGCCTCCGCTCCGCTGGGTGACCCGGCCGCCCCCGTGACGGTGAGCGGGCTCACCTGCCAGCGGTTCTACGCGGCGGCGGGCACGGGCGTGTGCGTCGTCGTCCGGCCCGGCCCGGTCCCCAGCACGTACGCGGTGGTCGTGGACCGGACGATGAAGGAGGTGACGCGGGTCCAGTCCGCCGGGATCCCGAACCGGGCCCGGGTGTCGGCCAGCGGGCGCATGGTCTCGTGGACCGTCTTCGTCACAGGAGACTCCTACAACCGGGGCGGGTTCTCCACCTGGACCGGCATCCTGGACACCCGGACCGGCTACGCCGTACCGAACATGGAGAACATCCAGCTCTATATCGACGGGAAGCGGTATCGCTCCGCCGACGTGAACTACTGGGGCGTCACCTTCGCCGCCGACGACAACCGCTTCTACGCGACCGTCTCGACGCGCGGCAGGACGTACCTGGTCGAGGGCGACTACGGCAGATGGGAGGCGCGGACGCTGCGGGAGAACGCCGAGTGCCCGTCGTTGTCCCCGGACGGGACCCGCCTGGTGTTCAAGAAGCGGGTCGCGCCCGAGGCGTCCGCCCGGCCGTGGCGGCTGTACGCGCTGGACCTGGCGACCATGAGGGAGACACCGCTCGCCGAGCGGGAGAGCGTCGACGACCAGGCCGCCTGGCTGGACGAGCGCACCGTCATGTACGGCAGGCAGGGCGACGTGTGGTCCGTACCCGCCGACGGCGGCGGCGCCCCGCGACTGCTGCTGCGGGACGCCGCGTCCCCTGCTCTGGGAGGACCGGGTCATACGGGGGCGGCCGCCTCCATGAGCGCGAGGTAGCCGTCTTCCAGGGTCGGCTCGGCGGGCCGCGCCATCGGGTCGGGCGGCACGGGGGCGACGACCCGGTAGCGCATCCCCGAGCCGTGCGGGAGCGCGGCCACGACCCGGCCGGTGGACGGCGCGGCGCCGGAGGTCGTCACCGTCCACACCTGCCGGTCCGCGCGCGACACCAGCTCTCCGACGTCGCCCTGGAACACCAGGCGGCCCTTGGCCAGCACGGCGAGGTACCGGCAGGTCTGCGCCACGTCCTCCACGATGTGCGTGCTGAGCAGGACGGTGCGCTCCCCGGCGAGATGGGAGAGCAGCGTGCGGAAGCGGATCCGTTCCTCGGGGTCCAGGCCGGTGGTCGGCTCGTCCACGATGAGGAGGCGGGGGTCGTTGAGCAGCGCCTGGGCGATGCCGACGCGGCGCAGCATGCCGCCGGAGTAGCCCTTGAGCCTGCGGTCGGCGTGCTCGCCGAGCGCGACCACCTCCAGCAGCTCGCCGATGCGGCGGCGCCGTACGGGCCGCTCGTCGAGGCCCTTGAGCAGCGCGATGTAGTCGAGGAACTGCCGCGCGGTCAGGTCGGGGTAGACGCCGAGGTCCTGGGGCAGGTAGCCGAGCGTGCGCTGGACGGCGAGCCTGCCCTCCTTGGTGGTGACGTCGTCGCCGCCGAGGCGGACCGTTCCGGAGGTGGGCCGCAGCAGTCCGGCGAGGATCCGCATGAGCGTGGTCTTGCCCGCCCCGTTGGAGCCGAGCAGGCCGTACATGCCGGTGGGCACGTCGAGGTCGATGCCTTTGAGGGCGTGCACGCCGCCCTTGTACGTCTTGGTCAGCTGGGAGAGCTGGATGCGCATGTCAGTGCTCCGATCGGGCGGCGTGGAGGCGGGCGAGCAGGAGGATGCCGGCGGCGAGCGCGACCATGACGCCCATCCAGAGGACGGCGACGGCGGGGCTCGCCTCGGGGCGCAGGAAGTTCAGCGCCGCATCCGGCCACGGCCCGTAGACGAAGCCACCTTCACTCCCCCGGTCGAAGAGGCCGTACGCCACGTAGTCACCCGTCGCCGCGAAGATCGTGTGCGACAGGGTGGGCATCATGTCGGCCGGGATGAGGTTGCCCCAGAACCAGTAGGCGACGAACAGCACCCGGAACACCAGCGGAGGCATCAGCAGGGGCCCGGCCAGGGCGAGTGCGCCCAGGAAGGCCAGTCCGGGGAGGATGGCCGTCGCGAAGACGGGCACCGACCAGGCCAGCGCCTCGGCCTTCCCCTCGGCGATCGCGTAGACGACGGCCCGGCCGAAGAACGCCAGTGCGATCGGCGCGGCCGTCGCGGCGCACACGCCCGCGTATTTGCCGATCAGGCGGCCGAGCGGGTTGGCGGACGAGGCGTCCATGATCGTGGCGACGCCGAGCCTGCGGTCACGTATGAGCCGGTCGGCCAGCAGACATCCGTAGACGATCGCCAGCAGCGACATGGTCACCTTCGCCGACACGACCATGGCCAGCTTCGGATCGTGCCCGCCACCCGAACCGAGGTCGAGTGTCCGGTACGCGGGCCACATCGTGGCGACGAGCGCCGCGAAGGCCAGGCCGTACACGATCCACATGACGGGCCGGCGGATCTGCATCAGGAACTCGTAGCGCAGAGCGGCGATCATTCGGTCTCACCTCCGAGTACGCGCTCGGCGTCGCCGAGCAGGAACCAGGCCGCCGCGACGAGCGGCAGGGCGGAGCACAACAGGACGACCCGGTTGGCCGTCCAGTCGTCGGGCACCATGCCGCGCGTGGTGGCGAACAGGTAGAGCAGCCGCGACGGGAGGCTCGCCTGCAGGGGGCCGGGGAACATCAGCTCGATGACCCAGACGAACGCGACCGTGGTGGTGGCCGCCACGGTGCTGCGGAAGGCGGCCGAGGCGAGCAGGCCCAGGGCGGCCAGCCACAGCGCGGGAGCGAGCCAGGTGAGCTGGACCGCCGGGCCACCCGGCGCGTCGGGCACCAGGCCCCACCATCCACCCACGGCGAGTACGGCCGAGCCCGCGGCGGCGCACAGGCCGGTCCAGCCCGCCATGACGGCCAGCCGGCGCAGCACGGTCGAGCGGTAGCCCACCGGCAGGGTGAGCTGGAGTTCCACGGCCTGGTCCCGGCCGAGTGAGGAGGCGGCGGCCATCCCGGTGATGAGCGGGATCACCCACTCCAGGGCGCCGGCCAGCATGAACGCGGTGGTCGACTCGCGGGAGCCGAGCCGCGCGCCGAGTATGGCGAGGAGCGCCATGAGCAGCACCAGGGCCGGGGCCCCCGCCAGAGCGGCGGGTCCGGCCCTGCGCAGCTCATGCGCCCAGAGATCGAGAGGTTTCATGATCGGTGAGTAGCGCCGCCGAAGCGGATCGGTTCACCCCTGCCCGCCGCGATCACGGCGGCGAGGGCGAGCGCGAGCGCCAGGCCGGCCGTCGCCGTGCCGTTGGACCAGAAGAGCCGCGTCCCCTCCAGGACCGGCAGCCGGGTGAAGGTCAGCGCGTAGGCCGTCCAGACCGCGAGCGCGGCCCCGATCGCGCCCTCGGCGTGCCAGCACACCGCGAGCAGCAGGCCCAGCGCCGCGAGCAGCGCCATCGGGCCCAGCCACGCCGTGACGAGCGACGTCATCCCGGCGGGAGCCGAGCCGTAGGCGAGTGCCACGGCCGAGGAGAGCAATGCCAGGGCCAGGTCGTAGCCGAAGGCGAGCGTCACCCGCGCCAGCATGATGACGCGGGGCGAGGTCGGGGTGGTCGCCACCAACTCGGCGGCGGTGCCGCGGCCGCCCCGGCCGGCGTCATACGAACCGGCGACGCCGACCCCGGCGATCAGCGGGGCGGCGAGGGACAGCACAAGCTGGGCGCTGTCGCCCCTGAGCAGGGCGAATCCCACACTGACCGCCATGACGAGTGCCGAGGCGAGCCAGATCGACCGATGCATGATGCGGGCTTCCATCGCCAGCAACGTCCAGGCGCGGACGACCGGCCGCCGCACAGGCCGCCACGCGCGCGGTCGCGGAGACCGCCTTGCGTGCCGGGTGAGCGGGTTCTCCGGCCATGCCTCGCGTGCTTCTCCGTCAGCCGGCCGAGCCGACCATCCCTCGCCCGGTCCGGCCTCCCCCCGCGTCGCTTCTGACCGCGCGCCGTCTGAACGTGCCTCGTCCGGTGCCGCCTCCCATGACGCGCGTGTCCCGCCGAGCGCGGATGCCAGCAGGACGCTCCGTACGATCTCCGGTCCGGGGGGTTCCGGAATGCCGTGCCGGATGCCCCGCAGTTCAGGCGGCGCCGCCGGAAGGAATTCGGAATCCGGTGCGTGCGGTGGGCCGGGAATCGGCTCGGGAATCGGCTGGGGCCGTGGCTGTTCGGGCCGTGGCTGTTCGGGCCGCGGTGGTTCGGCAGACTCAGTCCACTCGTGCATCGATGCACCCCCTCAGGGTCGCGCGGGCGTGGTGCAGGCGGCTCTTCACCGTGCCTACGGGGATCGCGAGGATGTCGGCGATCTCCTGATGGCCCAGGTCGTTGAGGTAGGCGAGGACGACCACCTCCCGCTGGGCCAGCGGGAGACGCGCCAGCGTCTGCTGGACCCGGTCGCCGCCCACCGCCAGTTCCTCGGGCCCCGGCACCGGGTCGGCGCCGTCGGCCGGATCCGCGGGCAGCGGCGGCGGGAGGCCGCGCAGCCGGTTGTGCGCCTGCCTGCGGGCCACCCCGAACAACCACGTGCTGACGCTGGAGCGGCTCCGATAGGTGCCCGCCGACCGCCATACCGCGAGCAGGGTGTCCTGCAGGATCTCCTCCGCCGTACCCCGGTCCCCCGCGAGCCGGAAGAGGAAGGCGAACAGCGGCCGCGAATAGCGCTCGTACAGCTCGCCCAGCGCGGCCGCGTCACCGTCGGCCACCCTGGCCAGGACGGTCTCGTCCTCCACCGGGGCACGCGACCGGCGTGCGGTCCCGGCGAACCAGCGCAGCGCCATGCCCTCTGCTCCTTCGTTCACGACATGTGCGTAGCGTCCCGCCCGCCGTACGGTTCAACGATCGCTCCCGCCTCAGTACGGGGAGCGCGTACGGGGAGCGGGGACGGCGCGGGGACGCCGGGTTCTCGCGGCGGCGAAGCGCGCCGAAAATGGTTGTGGAAATGTCGGGGGTCTTCATTAGTGTCTTGGCACGTGGCTGAGCAACCATTGATCTTCGCGCGTGACCTGGTCAAGCGCTTCGGCGATTTCACCGCCGTCAAGGGCATCGACGTGGAGGTCGCACCAGGCGAGGCGTTCGGCTTCCTCGGGCCCAACGGGGCCGGCAAGTCCTCCACCATGAGGATGATCAGCTGTGTCTCCGCGCCCACGTCCGGAGAGCTGCGCATCCTGGGGTTGGACCCGGTGCGCGACGGCACCAGGATCCGGGCCAGGCTGGGCGTCTGCCCCCAGCTGGACAACCTCGATCCCGACCTGTCGGTCCGGGAGAACCTCACGACCTACGCCCGCTACTTCGGGCTGTCCCGCGCCGAGGGACGGCGGCGGGCCGACGAGTTGCTGGAGTTCGTGCAGCTGTCGGACCGGGCGGGCAGCATGGTCGAGCCGCTGTCCGGCGGCATGAAGCGCCGGCTCACGATCGCCAGAGCGATGATCAACGAGCCCGACATCGTGCTGCTCGACGAGCCGACCACCGGCCTCGACCCGCAGGCGAGGCATCTGCTGTGGGAGCGGCTGTTCCGGCTCAAGCAGCGCGGCACCACCCTCGTGCTGACCACGCATTACATGGACGAGGCCGAGCAGTTGTGCGACCGGCTCGTGGTCATGGACGGCGGCAAGATCGTGGCGGAGGGTTCGCCCCGGTCGCTGATCGAGACGTACTCCACGGCCGAGGTGGTCGAGCTGCGCTTCCCCGATGGCCTCGACTCCAATGCCGACTACGCGGCCAAGCTCGACGGCATCGGCGAGCGGGTGGACCCGCTGCCCGACCGGGTGCTGCTCTACGCCGACGACGGAGACGCGGCGGTGGCCGCGGTGCACGGGCGCGGTCTGGTCCCCTCCAGCGTGCTGGTACGCCGCGCCACCCTGGAGGACGTGTTCCTGCACCTCACCGGCCGGACGCTGGTGGACTGACATGGCCATGGGAACCGTCCACCCCAGCATCGCCGTCCTGGAACGGCACCTGACGCTGTACCGCCGGCTGTGGCGCGCGTCGGTGTTCTCCTCGTTCGTCCTGCCGGTGCTGTTCGTGATCAGCATGGGCATGGGCGTCGGCGGTTATATCGGCTCCGTGCAGGGCGTCGACTACCTGTCCTGGATCGTGCCCGGAGTGGTCGCCTCCACCGCGTTCCAGATGGCGGTCGGCGAGTCCACGTACTCGGTGCTCGGCGACTTCAAGTGGGTCCGCGCCTACCACGCGATGCGGGCGACCCCGGTACGGCCGGACGACATCGTCACCGGCCACCTGCTCTACCTGCTGTTCCGCGTGACGACCGCCGTCCTGGCGTTCCTGCTGGTCGTGCTGTTCTTCGACGCGCTCCACTCGCCGTGGGCCGTGACGATCCCGCTCGTCTGCGCGTTGCTGACGGTGGCGACCGCGGCGCCGGTCATGGCGTTCGCGGCGAGCATCGAGCACGACAGCCACTTCGCGCTGCTGTTCCGCTTCGTGATGATCCCCGCGGCGCTGTTCTCGGGGGTCTTCTTTCCCATCGAGCAGCTCCCGGCGCTGGTGCGGCCGGTGGCGTACGTCTCGCCGCTGTGGCACTCCGTCGAGCTGTGCCGTTCGGCCACGCTCGGGATCGCGCCGCCCTGGCCGATCGCCGCCCATGTGGGCTGCCTGCTGCTGTGGGCGCTCGCCGGGACGGCCATGGCCGCGTACAGGTTCCGCCGGAGGCTGGAGGACTGATGATGACCACCCTGGTGGCCAGGCGGGTGGCCCGGGTCTCCCCCGCCCGCGTCGGCGCCGTGATCGGGCGCAACGTGGGGGCGTTGCGCTCCGGCCCCGCCTACTGGATCGTGCTCGTCTCCGGGTTCTTCGAGCCGCTGCTCTACCTGCTGTCCATCGGCGTCGGGGTCGGCGCGCTGGTCGGGGACCTGACGGTCGCCGGCCGGACCATGTCCTACGCCGCGTTCGTCGCTCCGGCCATGCTGGCGGTGTCGGCGATGTCGGGGGCGCTGTCGGAGACCACGTTCAACGTGTTCTTCAAGCTCAAATACATGAAGACGTACGAGGCGGTGCTGGCCACACCGGTGCGGCCGGTGGAGATCGCGTTCGGCGAGTTGGTGTGGGCGACCGTCCGCGGCTCCCTCTACACCGGGATCTTCCTCGGCATCATGGTGGCGCTCGGCCTGGCGACGGTGGGGGGCGCGCTGGCCGCCTTCCCCGCGACCGTCCTGGTGAGCCTGGCCTTCGGCGCGGTCGGCCTGGCGATCAGCACTTTGATGCGTGGCTGGCAGGACTTCGACCTGATGACCACCGGCCAGTTCGCGCTGTTCCTGTTCTCCGGGACGTTCTCCCCGGTGCAGAACTACCCGGTCTGGATGGAGGTCCTGATCCAGGTCACCCCGCTCTACCACGCGGTCGAGCTGGTGCGCGGCCTGTGCCTGAGCACGTACGAGCCGGGACTGGCCGGCCACGCCGCCTACCTGATCGCGATGGTGACGGCCGGGCTGTGGTTCGCGGCGCGCCGCATGGAGAAGCTGCTCTGCCGCTGAGTCCTCCGGGGTCCGTAACTGTCGGTAGCGTCCCGTAACGTTGCGCCCGTTGTCACCGGCATTGAAGGGATGGCCACCGTGAACGAGATTCCCGAGCGCAAGCTGGAGCTCATCCGCAAGCTCCTCGCCGTGGCCGAGCATCCGACCACCGGTGAGGCCGAGGCGGCCGTCTTTCTGGAAAAGGCGTGCGCGCTCATGGCGGCGTACGGCATCGAGCAGGCCGTGCTCGCCGACACGGGCCAGGTGCGGGACGAGGTCGACCGTCTGGTCATCGAGATCGGCAATCCCTACCAGCCGGACCGACGGGCTCTGCTCGGGGGCGTGGCCACGGCGCTGCGCTGCCGGACGATCTACCGCAAGATCGGCTCGGTGTCGGAGGTGCAGGTCGTCGGCTACCGCTCCGATCTCGACCTGGTGGAGATGCTGTTCACCTCGCTCTGCCTACAGATGGCGTCCGGTGTCCTGCGCGTCGCCGTCCCGCCCGGCCACACCACGATCAGCTACCGGAAGAGCTGGATGGCCGGATACGTCAACCGCGTCTGCGAGCGGTTGCGGGCCGCCGAGACCACTGCGGCCAGGGACGCCGCCCGCGATACCCCGCCCCGCGCCGGGCGCGGGGCGGAGCTGGTGTTGCGTGACCGCGCCGCCCAGGTCGGCCGGGTCTACGAGCAGATGTTCCCGAACGTGCGCCGGGCCGGGCGGCGGGCGTTGAGTGACTGGTCGGGCTGGGACGGAGGCCGGGCCGCCGGGGATCGGGCCGACCTCGGCGGGTCGCGCCTCGGTGCCCCGGCGCGGCCCCGGATCGGCCGGTGACCGCGCCACGGGTCTGATCCATTTGCGCGGGGCCGCATCCGGAGGCGGCGTTCAGGGCGGTGGTCAGGCGGGCAGCGGCCGGTCCGGTTCCAGGTCGAGGGGGAAGTCGCTGACCGCGACGACCGCCCCGACCGGGACCGGTCCGTAGATGTGCGGGAACGTCTCCTCCGAGCCGTCCGGGACCTCGAACCGCACCGGGCAGCCGAGCAGGTCCTCATCGATGGTGAGCAGCACCAGCGGTTCGGTGACGTGACGGTAGTAGCGCCCGGCCACGCCGCGCGCCTGGCCGGGATCGGTGGAGGCGTGGATGAATCCCTCCTCCTCAAGCGTCCGGCCGAGCGTGGAGACGCGGTACTCGCCCCGCTTCATCGCCTCGGCCCAGTCGGCCGCCAACGCCAGATGCACGATCATGCACCGACCCTACCGGGCGGTGCTCGGCGGCCGACTCGGCCCTCACCGCCGCCACAACGGACTGAATGCCACGTTGAAATGATCAACGTTGTCACCTGGGGTTCCCCAAGCCGACGGCATGATTACAATATTACAGTAATCTTCTTTTCTGATATCGCGACCTCGGAGGCGATGTTCACATGATCGTCGAGTACATCCGTTACCGGATCGACCAGCAGGACACCGAGGAGTTCGAAGCCGCTTACAAACGTGCCGCGGTGCCCTTGACAGCCGCACCGCAGTGCGTGGACTACGAGTTGTCCCGCTGCGTCGAAGAGCCCGAATGGTACGTCCTGCGGATCACGTGGACCTCCGCCGAGGACCACCTCCAGGGTTTCCGCGGCGGTGAGCACTTCGGGGCATTCTTCGCCGAGATCAAACCGTACGTCCAGCAGATCGAGGAGATGCGGCACTACGAGCGCACCGCCGTGCGCGGCACCGGCTCCTCGGTCCCCACCCTGTACGACTGGGCGGGCGGCACCGAGGCGTTCGAGCGGCTCACCGAGACGTTCTACGCCCAGGTCCTCAAGGACGACGTGATCGGCCCCCTCTTCGCCCACATGGACCCGGGCCACCCCAGGTACGTCGCGATGTGGCTGGCCGAGGTCTTCGGCGGCCCGTCCCGCTACACCGGCGAACGGGGCGGCTACCACCACATGCTCGTCCGCCACCTCGGCAAGGCCATCACCGAACCCCAGCGCCGCCGCTGGGTCGACCTCCTCATGAACGCCGCCGACGAGGTCGGCCTGCCCGCCGACCCCGAGTTCCGCGCCGCCTTCGCGGGCTACATCGAGTGGGGCACCCGCCTCGCCTTCGCCAACTCCCAGCCCGGCGCCCGCCCTCCGCAGCAGGCCCCCGTCCCGCGCTGGGGCTGGGGCGTCGCCCCGCCGTTCAACGGGACGGGGACACCAGACAAGTCATGATGCGTCGGTATCCGCCTGCGCGGACGCGGTCGTGGCCGGCATCGGCACGGGGTCCTACTTGCTGTGCACGATTTGGATCAGGTTGCCGCAGGTGTCGTCCAGGACGGCTGTGGTGACCTGGCCCATCTCCAGCGGCTCTTGCGTGAATCGGACCCCGAGCTCGCGCAGCCGGTCGAACTCGGCGGCCACGTCCTCCACGGCGAAGGAGGCGGCCGGGATGCCGTCATTGACCAGCGCGTCCTTGTACGGCTTCACGGCGGGGTGGCCGTCGGGCTCGAGAAGCAGTTCGGTCCCGTCGAGATCGTCCGGCGAGACCACGGTGAGCCAACGGGCCGCGCCCAGCGGGAGATCGGTCTTCTTCACGAAGCCGAGCACGTCGGTATAGAAGCGCAGCGCCTTGTCCAGGTCATCGACGAAGACGCAGGTTATGTAGATCTTCATGGTGCCTCCGGGGTGTCGGGCTTGAGCCACCGGGTGACGATGCGCTCAAGGGGTTCTGTGTTCAGATCGTGGAACTTGTAGCGACCCTGGCGCCGCGAATGGACCAGACCTGCGGATTCCAGTACCGCCAAATGCTGACTGATCGCCTGGCGGGACAGTCCGAGACCGTGCTTGGTCACCAGCCGTGTGCAAATCTCGAACAGGGTCTGGCCGTCCCGTTCCACCAGCTCATCGAGGATGCGCCGGCGGGTGGGATCGGCCAGGGCCTTGAAGACATCCTCCGCCATAGGCATCACTATAGGCAAGTCGCTACTTGCCTATCAAGGTTGAGTTCGCTGCGCCGGTCAGGCCGCGCTCTCGTCCCAATGCTGGGCCCGTGCTGGGGACAGGGCCGCACGACGCCATGCCCGGCCGATCTTCGGCCAGTACGACGGCTGCCCAGATCATGGGCGGGACGCCGTTCACCGACGGGGCGCGCCGACGGCACCGAGATTGTCGGCCCCCCGCGCTACGTTGCCGCCATGGCGAAATTCGTACTGGTCGCAGGGGCGTGGCTCGGATCGTGGGCGTGGGATGAGGTGGTGCCGGAGCTGCGTGCGGCGGGCCACGGCACCCACCCGTTGACGCTGTCCGGCCTGGCGGACAAGCAGGGCGTGCCGGCTGGGCAGCAGACCCACGTGCAGGACATCGTCGACGAGGTCGAGCACCACGATCTGCGCGACGTCATCCTGGTCGGGCACAGCTATTCGGGCATTCCGGTCGGCCAGGCCGCCGAGCGGATCGGCGACCGGCTGGCCCGCGTGGTCTTCGTCGACTCCAACGTTCCGGCCGACGGCGAGTCATTCGTGTCCAGCTGGCCGGACGGCCGGGCGATGGTGGAGGCCGCGATCGCCGAGAACGGGGGCTTCTGGCCGCCGCTGACCGCTGACGACTACGACGGCCAGGGTCTCACCGGCGAGCAGATCGCACGGATCGTGGGCGGCTCGACGCCGCACCCGGGCGCCACGCTGACCGAGCCGGCCGTGCTGGCACGCCCGCTCGGCGAGCTTCCGGCGACGTACATCAAATGCCTGCTCGACGGCGACAAGGTAGGCGACGATGTGGCCGCACTGCTGACCAGCGAGCACTGGCGGCTGGTCGAGATGGACACCGGCCACTGGCCGATGTTCTCCCGGCCGCGCGAGCTGGCGCGGATCCTGCTCGACGCGGCCGCGGCGTGAACTTCGGCTAGGGGCCCTGCTCATCGCGGAGGACTGCAATGTCGGCCTCACCCCGGTGATCAAGGACGGGGACGAGGCGCTCCCCGCGGTCGGCTGTCCCACGGCGAGCGTCCTGCTCCAAGAAGCCTTTCTTCCAGCCGTGTGGCGCTCAGGTGCGTGCTGTGAACGCCGTGGCGTGGTCGCGGACGAAGGCGGTGAGGTCGCGTGGGGGCCGCCCTGTCAGGTCGCTGACGGTGCCGGTGGTGATGTTGTTCCAGCCGGCGGCGTAGGCGTGTCCATACTCGGCGACCATGTCGACGATCCATGGCGGGACGCCGTGGCCGAGAAGGCGACGGCGGTAGGTGTCGTCGTCGGTCGGGTCATAGCCGATGCGCGTGTCCAGTGTGTGGCTCATGCGGTCCGCGACCTCATGGAAGTTCAAGGCCTCGGGACCGGTGAGGGTGTAGATCTTCTGGTGGTGGGCGGCGGGGTCGTCGGTGAGGACGCGCGCGGCGCAGGCGGCGATGTCGCGGGCGTCGATCATGCCGAGTCGCGCGTCTCCCATGTTCAGCGGCAGGGTCCCGGTGGCGATGGTGGCGGCTTCCCCGAGCAGGTTCTGCATGAACCAGTGCGGACGCAGGATGGTCCATTGCATGCCGCTGTGCGCGGTCTCGGCGTCGGAGAGCGCGTGGAGCCGGCCGCTGCGGTTCGGTGCGTCGTGAGCCGCGCCGATGGCCGACAGGCGGACGATCCGTTCGACGCCGGCGGTCCGTGCGGCCCAGAGTGCGTTCATGTTGTTCTCGGGTGCGCGGGGACCGTTCGGCGTGAGCAGCCACACGTCCTGAACCCCGTCGAACGCGGCGTCGAGCGAGGCGGGATCGTCGAGGTCGCCCTCGACGGTGTCGATGTCGGCGGCGCGGAGGCGGGAGGGATCGCGGACCAGCGCGCGCAGGTGAACATCGGTACCGCTGAGGGCGCGGATGACCGCGGTGGAGACGGTGCCGGTGGCTCCGGTGAGCAGGACGGTACGCGGCATGAGGATTCTCCTTCGATGAACGCAGGGGTACAGGGGTCTGGCGGCGGGGTGCGGACGCCGTCAGGTGCCGCGGTGCTGAGGGAGCTGCGCGGCGACGACGGCGGTCAGTGCGAGGACGAAGCCGAGGCCCTGGGCCGGGGTGAGCGTCTCGCCGAGGATGAGCCAGCCCAGAGCGGTGGCGACGATCGGGGACAGCAGCGGCAGGAACGACACCGCCGAGATGGGGAGTCTGCCGATCCCCGAGAACCAGATCGGGTAGGACAGCAGGGCGCCGACGACCGCGAGCCAGAGATAGCCGCCGATCGCGGGAAGGTCGAGGGCCGGTGGGAGCCCCTCGAAGGCCACGGCGAGCGGGACCAGCACGAGTCCGCCGGCGGTCAGTTGCCACCCGGCGAAGGCCGTGGGCCGAACCCCGGCGGGGCGACCCCATCGCTTCGTGAGGACGATCCCGCAGGCCATCGCCACGGTGGAGCCGATGCCGGCCAGGATGCCGATCGGGTCGAAGGAGAGGCGGCCGCGCAAGACGATCAGGCCGACACCGACGACACCGAGGAGTCCCCAGACGATCTGCCTGCGGGTCGCCCATTCGCCGAGCAGCGCGAACGCCAGGGCGGCGACAAGCAGCGGCTGGACGGCGAACAACGTCGCCGCGACGCCACCGGGCAGCCGATACGCGGCGACGAACAGCAACGCGTTGAAGACACCGATGTTCAGCGCGCCCAGTAGCAGCGCCCGCCACCACCACACCTCGTGCGGGAGCGTTCGGGTGATCGCGAGCAGGAGGAGCCCGGCGGGCAGGACGCGGATGATCGTCGAGACGAGGGGGAAGCCGGGCGGGAGGAACTGGCTGGTGACCAGGTAGGTAGTTCCCCAGCTCGCCGGCGCAGCCGCGGTCAACGCGAGCGCTCCCAGCGGCACCCGTGATCGTCTGACGGTCTGCGATTTCGTTGCAGCTCTCATACGCTTTCCTCAACGTTAAAATGTTCAACGTTGATAAATTTAGCGGCGGTATGATCAATGTCAAGGTGTTCGAGACCGGGACGAGAGAGTAGTGGGATGGAAGACAGCGTTGACCTGCGGTTGGATCAGTGGCGAGCCGAGCGGCCCGACCTGCCGCTGGGAGCCATGGGAATCATCGGTCGTGTCCAACGCGCGGCGCTCATCTTCGAGCGTGAGCTCCGGGATCACTTCGCCGCACACGATCTCCAGATCGGCGAGTTCGACATGCTGGCCACGTTGCTCCGCTCAGGCCCGCCGTATCGGCTCACCGCCGGTCATCTGGTCGCCTCGTCGATGAAAACGTCCGGGGCGATCACCAACCGGATCGACCACCTGGTCGCCAAGCAGCTCGTCACGCGTGACGTCGATCCCGACAATCGCCGCCGCGTCCTCATCGCGCTGACCGAGACCGGAAAGGAGCTGGTCGACCGCATCGTCGATTGCCACGTCGCCCTCGAAGAACGCCTCCTCGAAGGCATGGAGCCACAGGCCCGAGACGACCTCACTCGCCTCCTGCGCACGCTCCTGATCACTCTGGGCGACACCGCTCCGCTGAAGTAGGCCGCGCGCAGGCCGGCGATGCTCGCAGGTCTTCGGAGCAGAACACCGTCGACGCCACTCATGACGTACCTCGACCCGCAAGGTAACCGCTGACCAGCCCTATTGGCTCGATGCGCGTCGGAGACCGTCCGCCCTGATCAGGAGGTGGACCGGGTTCCGATGACGGCGGTGGCGTCCAGCTCGTCGGAGCCGGCCACCCGCGGGATCAGCCCGGCACGGGTGACGGCCTCGACGGTCCGTGCCGCCTGCCGTTCGCTCGTCTCGACCAGCAGGCAGCCGTCCGGCGCCAGCCAGAGAGGCGCCTCGGCGATCACTCGGCGTACGACGTCGAGGCCGTCCGCGCCGCCGTCGAGCGCGACCCGCGGTTCGTGGACGCGAGCCTCCGGGGGCAGCAACCCGATCGCGTCGGTGGGGACGTAGGGTGCGCTGGCGACCAGGATGTCCACGCGGCCCCGCAGCGTGACGGGCAGCGGCGCGTACAGGTCTCCTTCGTACACGTGGCCGCCGGTGGCGGCGAGATTGCCCCGGGCGCACCGTACCGCGGCTGGGTCGATGTCGACGGCGTGTAGTTCGGCCCGGTCCAGAGTCGCGACCAGGGCGGCGCCCATCGCGCCCGAGCCGCAGCACAGGTCGACGACGACGGCTCCGGGCCGGGCGAGCGCGGCGGCCTGGCGGATGAGGAACTCGGTACGAGGTCGGGGCACGAAGACTCCGGGGTCCACGGCTATGCGAAGACCACAGAAATCGGCCCAGCCCAGGACGTGTTCGAGGGGCAGGCCGGCGACGCGCCGGTCCACCATGGCGGCGAGATCGGCCGGGGTGCGTGCCGTGGAGACGAGCAGTCGCGCCTCGTCCTCGGCGAAGACGCAGCCGGCGGCCCGGAGAGTGGTGACGATGACAGACAGAGAGTGAAGCGGCGGCAGAGCCGACATGGGAGCCTTCCGGGGAGCCGATGTGGGCGCTCCCGCGGTCACCTACGTCAGAGGGACCGCTCGGCTGTGAGATGGGAGCACCCAGCCTGATACAGGGGAATGGGTCTCACCTCCTCGGAACGATCACTGCCAGGGGCGGCAACGCTACCAGAGTCGCTCTGGTGGCGCACGCGGCCGCCCCCACACCCGAGCCCGCGAGTACATCCGCGACCGGACCTTGGAAGGTCACGAGTCCGCCCGCCGGCGAGGCAGAAGCATCGGTGGGGCGAGCGTCACCGACGACGCGGTGCCGTCGATGGCCCTACGCCCGCGGGATCGGAACACGTCGGCCTCCGGCGGCCTCGGGGCGGGTGTTCACCGCTTGGCGCGGGTGTGCGCGGCGTCGAGTACGAGCGAGAGGAGACGGCCGGGGCGGTCGGGGTCGTCGTCGCTCCGGGCGGTGGACAGTGCGATGCCGACGACGAGCTGGAGCAGGTCGCCGGGTGCCAGGTCGGCGCGGGCCGTACCCGACCGCTGGGCTCGGACGAGCAGGGCCGCCATCGCGTCCAGCAGCAGCCGGTGGCAGTCGAAGCCGGGAGTGTCCGGTTCCTCGATCATCTGGGCGCCACCCAGTCCGTGGTTGACACGGGCGTGGACCAGGAACGCGCCCAGCCATTCGGCCAACGCGTCGTCGGCGGAATCGGCGGTCGACAATCGCTCCGCATGCGAGCACAAGGTCTCGATCCGGTCCTTGAGCACCGCCGTCAGCAGGGCGCTCCGGGTGGGAAAGTGCCGGTAGAGGGTGCCCGGCCCCACGCCCGCCCGGCGGGCGATCTCGTTGAGCGACGCCTCGGGCCCCGACTCGGCGAACGTCTCCCGCGCCGCGGCCACGAGGAGGTCGTAGTTGCGGCGCGCGTCCGCACGCCGCTGCCGTCGCGCGGTGATCTGGCCGTCCGCTGTGGTCATCGTCCCATTCTCGGCCATCGCCCATGAGGTGCCGACCACTACGGGTCAGCCAACCGGAGAGCTTCTCCACCGTCCATGATCTGGACGGTCATCCGATGCCTGCCCGCGGGCCGCCGGCAATCACCGCACACTGATCCACCTCGGACTCACCCACACCGGCGGCGTCTGGACCCTTGAGCCGACCACCGCCTGACCGCAGGCACCCACCCATGCACGACAGGCCTGGACCAAGATCTTCAGCGATCTTCTAGGGCTCCACCGCCGCCGTGAAGCGCGCCGCCATCGCCGTCACCGCCGCCCGGAGTTCCGGCCCGCCCTCGGCGCGAAACCCGAACGGCATCCTCGCCAGCCACTCCTGCGCATACCACTCCGGGTCGCTCGTACTGCCGATCAGCACGCACCCGTCGCCCGACTCCTCCAGTCGTCCCATGGGGGGGACTGACCCACCGCGCCACCTCGGACAGGGCGGCGTCGAACACCACGCGGGTGAGGTACTCCCGGCCCGTGCCCAGGTTCTCCTCCAGCGCCGCCACCGGGTCGAGGTCGTCGGGCGGTTCGAACACGCCGGTCGTCTGATGGACCGCGCCGATCCGGTCGACCCGGTACGTGCGGATCGCGTCCGCGCGATGCGAGCGGCACAAGAGGTACCAGCGCCCGTGGCGGACGACCACCGCCCAGGGGTCCACCTCTTTCTCCGATTCCTTCCGTGATTCGCTCCGATACGCCATCCGCACGCTCCGTCGGTCCGCGGACGCCGTGACCAGTGCGCTGGTGGTGGCCGGATCAGGCCGAGCCGAGTACGGGTCGGGCGCGGCCGACGCATGGTCGCGCAGCGTCGCCGCCTGCCGGCCGACCTTCTCCGGCAGCGCTCGGATGACCTTGCTCAGCGCGCTTCCCACGAGCTCGTCGGCGTCGTCGAGCGCCACCATGACCAGCGCCAGTGCCTCCGCTTCCGTGAAGACCACCGGTGGCAGCCTCGTCCCGCGTCCCAGCCGGTACCCGCCGTACGGGCCTCGGGTCGACTCGACCGGGATGCCCGCCTCCCGGAGGATCCCGATGTACCGGCACGCGGCCCGCTCCGTGACACCCAGCGACGCGGCGAGCTCGCCTTCGGGGTGTTCCGGTTCGCGACGAACGTGGGCGCTGCCCTGGGCGGCGTCATCGGCGGCGTGCTGGCCGGCACCTCCTTTGTGGGGCTCTTCCTGGGCAATGCCGTCGCGTGCCTGCTGTTCGGCGTGGTCGTGGGGGTGCTGCTGCGGGATGCGCCCAAGGCGCGGTCCGACCAGGACGACGCGGGCACCCAGGCGGACCGGCCGGTGGGGTACCGGCAGCTGCTCGCCGACCGCGCCCTGGTGCGGTTCCTGCTGATGACCGTGTTCGCCGAGTTCGTCTACATCCGGTCCACCGTCGGCCTGCCCCTGCACGTGAGCGACGTGGGACTGAGCGAGCGCGACTTCGGTCTCCTCATCGGGCTCAACGGTCTGCTGGTGTTGGTCCTTGAGCTGCCCATCACCGGTGCGGTCTCCCGGTACCGGCCGGAGTACATACTGGCCATCGGCAACCTGATCACCGGTGTCGGTCTCGCGCTGACCGGGTTCATGACCGGCATGGTCCCGCTGTCGGCGACCGTGCTGGTATGGACGCTCGGCGAGATGATGACCAGCTCCATCTCCCAGGCATACCTGGGAAGTCTGGCTCCGCCGCGGATGGTCGGGCGTTACCAGGGGTTGCACGGCGTCGCGTACACGACCGGTACGGGCGCCGGACCGCTCATCGGCGGCGCCGTGTACGCGATCGGCCCATGGGCGCTGTGGGCACTGGTCGGCGTGGCCGGGCTGCTGTCCGCCCAGCTCTGTCTGCCGCGCCGCCGCGCGGCGTCCACAGTTCGCGAACCGGATTCCTGACCTGGGGTGAGGCGATGAACGACGCGACGGAACCTCGCCCGGCGGACGCGACGGGAAAGGGTCCACCGACGGCGTGCCTCATCGGGAATTCACACGGCGATCGCGCGCAGCGCACGGGTCACCATGCCTCCGGCGTGCTCCAGGGATCCGGGCCGGGCCTCGACGATGTGCTCCAGCCAGAGGCCTGACACCAGCGTCGCGACGAAGCGGACCTCGGCCTCGCCGCAGGGGCGGCCGGCCTGTTCGAGCAGCGTCCGTACGATGTCGTGCCACCCGTCGGTCCAGGTCCGGGCGATGTGCTGCAGGGCGGGTTCGCGGCCCGCCTGCAGGTACAGCTCCCAGAGCCCGAGTTGGTGGCCGCGATCCGCGGCGTACGTCTTGAGGAGCACATGGGCCAGCTCGGCAAGAGAGTCCGGCCCGGGTCGGGTGAGAGAGGTCCGCATCAGCCTCAGGTCACGTTCGACGAGCAGGGCGAATGCCCGGGCCACCAACTCGTCCCGCGAGGAGAAGTAGTAGGTGGTCGCCGCGGGCGGGACGCCCGCCCGCTCGGCGACCGCCCGGTGGGTGACCGCAGTGAACCCGCCCTCGCCGAGAAGGGCGACGGCCGCGTCGAGCAGTGCCTCCTTGCGGCGTACCGCCCTCTCCTGGGGCTTGCGCTCCGGCTTCTCGCCGTCCTCGCGCGGGGCCCGGCCTCTCAATGGGCGCCCGAAAGGTTCAGCAACACGACACCACCGATGATGAGCAGGATTCCGCCCATCTTCGCCAGATTCATGCTCTCGCCCATGAAGGCCATCCCGATCAGGGCGATCACGGCGGTGCCGACGCCGGACCACACCGCGTACGCGACGCCGAGCGGCATCTGCAGTTTCAGGGCCTTGGCCAGCAGCACGAACGACGCGATGTATCCGACGATCATCAGGGCGGACCACCCCTTGTGGCTCAGCCCGTCGCTGAACTTCAGGGCGGTGGTCGCGACGACCTCCGAGGCGATCGCGGCGGCGAGCAGGAGCCAGGCCATGGGGAACCTCCGTCAAAAGCGGTACGCTTGTCCAACTTTAACGGAAATATCCCTATTTATCGGGGTAGATGAGTGGCAGACGGGTGGCCGTGCCCGCTGTTCATCGGCCGTTCGGCAACGGTTCGACGGCAGGTTCGGAAGGACCCGAGATCAGGCCGTCAGGCGTCCCAGCAACTCGGGGTGGTCGGCCAGCGTGGTCGCGAGCAGGCCGTCCACGATCGGACGGTAGGACGGAATGTCCACGCCGTCCCAGTCGATCCCCCCGAGCGGCGGTTGAGGGTCGTATTCGATCCAGAGCTGGACCATTCTGGCCGTCTCCTCCCCCGTCAGCCGTTCCACCAGGGCGAGGGCCATGTCGATCCCGGCGGCCACGCCCGCGGCGGTGATGATCCGCCCGTCCTCCACCCAGCGCTCGGCGACCGGGACGGCGCCGAAGCGTTCCAGCAGATGTCGCATCGACCAATGGCCGGTGGCCCGGCGCCCCTCGAGCAGTCCCGCCGCCCCGAGCAGCAGTGAGCCGGTGCACACCGAGGCGACGAGGTCGGCGCCCACCGCCGCGCGCCGGATCCGCTCCAGGAACGTGTCGTCGGCGAGCGCGGCCATCGTCCCCTCCATGCCGCCGGGGACGATGAGCACATCCGGTTCCGGGATCTCGTCGAAGGTGTGGCTCGCCACCAGGCCGAGCGGGGTGTCGCTCGGCAGCGGAGCGGTGCCCTCCGCGAGCACCACCACCCGGTACCGCGGGTCGAGTTGGGAGAGGCCGGTGACGACCTGGAGCGGGCCGACGACGTCGAGCACGGTCAGGCCGGGATAGAGCACGAAAGCGATGGTCTTCGTCATGCCGCCACGCTCACACCGGCTCCCTCGGCGCCTCAACCCGAGCGTCGCCGTGTGTCCGGAATCCGGGGATCCCTGTCGGACGGACCCATCCTGTACGCCTCCGGAGCGGCCGGGGGAACGCCGACGCCGGCGGAAGGCCAGGATGGGCGGGACGGGTCAGAACGGGCCGGGACGGGAAGGGCGCGAAACGGTGCGGCGCGGCGCCGAGCAGACGCACGCCGCCCCGGCACGCGTACGGGCGCGACCAGAGGAGGCCGAGCGGTGATCGAACGGCGGGTGGTCGTGGTCGGCTACGACGACGCCGAACTCATGGACATCGCGGGGGTGACGACCCCGCTGCACGCCGCCAACCGGCTCGGCGGGCAGCCGCCGTACCGGATCGGTCTGGCGACGCCGGGCGGCCGGGCGATCACCTGCGGAAGCGGGCTCGTCCTCCAGGGACAGGAACGGCTGGAGCGCCTGACGGGCCCCATCGACACGCTCGTCGTGGCGGGCGGGGACGGGCACGAGGCCGCGGCCGAAGACCGGCGGCTGGTCGCCCACGTACGGCGGCTGGCCGGGGAGAGCCGCCGGGTCGCCTCGGTGTGTACGGGGGCGAGCGTGCTGGCCGCCGCCGGCCTGCTCGCCGGGCGCAGGGCCACCACCCACTGGGCGTACGCGCGCAAGCTCGCGTCGCTGCACCCGGAGGTGACCGTGGATCCGGCACCGATCTACATCCGCGACGGCCGGGTGTCCACGGCGGCCGGGGTGACGAGCGCGCTTGACCTGACGCTCGCCTTCATCGGCGAGGACCACGGCCCCAAGCTGGCCAGGGACGTCGCCCGGGGCCTGGTGACCTACCTGCAACGGCCGGGCAACCAGGCGCAGATGAGCATGTTCGTCGCGCCGCCCTCCCCTGAGCACGCGGTCGTGCGCCGGATCGTGGATCACGTCGGCTCCCATCTGGACGGCGATCTCGACGCCGCGACGCTGGCGACGCTCGCCGGTGTGAGCGAACGCCATCTCGCCCGGCTGTTCGGCGCGCACATCGGCGAGAGCCCGGCGAGGTTCGTCCGGCGGGTCAGGACGGAGGCGGCCGCCCACCTGCTCGCCTCCACCGCGCTGCCGTTGCCCGTGGTCGCCCGCCGGTGCGGGTTCGGCTCGGCCGAGACGCTCCGCGAGGCGTTCACCGGCCGGTACGGCCTACCGCCCAGCCGCTACCGCGCCGCCCACGCGATCTCGGCGGAACCCGGGACCGAGGCCCGCCCAGGTGAGCGAGGCCGAGCCGCAGGGCATGCTCATCCACCCGGCTGAGGTGCGCGCCGGGCGATCAGCGCCACTATGCCGTCGAGCAGGCGGTTGAGGCCGAACAGGAAGTCGGCGTCCTCCGTCCAGCCTTCGGATTCTCTGAACAGCCCGTGGCGCATCATGGCCGACAGGGCCGGGTACGTCTGGGGGTCGAGCACCTCGCCGTAGTCAGCGCCCCCCGTGATCCCGGTGGCATCGGGCTTCGGAGCGGCGCGCGCAATCGAGGCTAGCCTTTCATGAGTTGGGCGAGGCGGTCCCAAGCTGGGGATGAGGCTCCGGGCTGGGATTGCGTGGCCAATCGCGCGATGGTCGGGTTGCGGACGGGATGGGTCTCGGATCGGCTGTGGTGCTTGGTGAACCAGTTCCGGGTACGGTCCGCGAGTGCGGGGAGGCGGGGATCGCTCGGCGACCAGACGTAAGCGGCATCATGTTCGAGGTAGAGGGCGCAGAACTCAGGATTGGTCATGAGCTCGCGTTTTTCGGTGATCCACAGGCAGGCGTCCTCGGGTGAGGCTGTCTGCATGAGGATCCAGCCGTCGCGTTCCAGGTGCATCTGGCGCTCGCTGACGCCGAGTTCGCGCAAATCGTCGAGATAGTCGGCGACTTCCGCGGAAACGAAAAGCCGGTCCCCGCCGCGCAGTTGGGCGAGTTGATCGCGGGTTCGCCGCAGCTGCGCGATGCGGTCTTGGAGGTTGTGGTCGATCTCGGCGATGGCTGCCGCGAGCGTGTCCGGGTCGGCGTCGAGGAGATCTTTGATGCGGGCCAGTGGCACGCCCGCGTGCGCCAGAGTCCTGATCTTGACGAGCTTGATGGCATGCTCGGCGGTGTAGCGCCGGTAGCCGGACGAGTCGCGGTCGGGCTCGGCGAGCAGAGCGCGCTCGTGATAGTGGCGGATGGCTTTGATGGTCACTCCGGCATAGTCCGCGAGCTGGCCAATCGTGAGCATGCTGGACATCCTTCCACTCCGGCGAGGAGCGGTCAGGCCCGGCGGGTCAGGCGGCCACCGCCGTTGCGGAAGCGCGCCTGGCCGTCGCGGATGTCGTGATAGGAGACGAGCAGCAGCCGCAGGTACCCGTCGAACGCTTCCAGCGGGTAGCCGGCGGGCGCGAACAGGCCCCGCCGGATCGGCACGTAGCGCTGCGGCGGAGCGGAGGTCATGCCGCCGGCGAACTCGGTGAAGATCCGCTCCTGCGACTCGTCCGCCGGTTCGTAGGTCGTGCGCTCCTCGAGCCGGCCGTCGACGATGCTGACGTCGACGCGGAGCTGGTTGGAGCGGTAGGTGCCCACGTAGGGGGTCAGGTCGACATCCTGCTCCAGTTCGGTGAGCAGCCTGGGGATCTGGACACCGAGGTGCTCGCTCAGCAGCCACTGCAGGAGCCGGTCCTGCAGCATGATCGCCCCCGGGTTGTTGCCGTAGGCGGCGAAGACCAGGTCGTGCTCGGGGAGGACGCACAGGAGGGAGACACCGCCGGGCGAAGCACCCGACATGGCCAGGACGGTCGTGTCGCCGAACGGGTACAGCACCCAGCCCAGGCCCATCGGCGGGATGTTCGGGCTCTCCATGTCGTACGAGACCTGCTGCATCAGCGCGGTCGACTCGGCGGACAGGACGTGCGTGCCGGAAGGGGAGACACCACCCGCGAGATGGGTGCGTCCGAAGGCGAGCAGGTCGGCGATGGTGCCGATCGGCGTGCCACCGGCCGGCCCCCAGGTGTCGGGCAGCGTGAACATGGCCGTGGGCTTGGCCGTCATGGTCTCGGGGTCCAGGAAGTGGCCGACAGCGGTGCTGCGCAGGATGGCCTGCTCGGAGGAAGTGCTGGAGTCCTTCATGCCGACCGGGGCGTAGATCTCGCGTGCGAGCAGGTCGTGGAAGGGCAGACCGGTCACCACTTCCAGCAGGCGGCCCGCGACGATCATGCCGCCGTTGGAGTAGCTGAGCTGCTCGTCGGGTTCGAACAGGGTGCCGCACCTGTTCGCGAGGCCGTGGACGTAGGTCTTCAGGGCGTCGCGGCCCTTGTCGTCGGGGAAGTACAGGTCCGCGTCGATGCCGTTGGTGTGGCCGATCAGGTGCCGAACCAGGATCTTGTCCGCCGCGCCCGGTGCGGTCAGGCCGAAGTCGGGCAGGTACTTCACCACCGGCGTGTCTAGGTCCAGCAGTCCACGGTCGACCTGCTGCAGGACCAACGTGGTGGTCAGGACTTTGGTGACGGAGCCAAAGAGGAATCCGGTGTCTGGTCGCATCGGCGCGCCGGTGGCGACGTTCGCGGTGCCGTAGGCGACGACGATCTGCTCGCCGGCGTGGTAGACGCCGGCGATGAACCCGGGGACGTTGTTGGACTCGCAGTAGGCGACGGCCTGCTCGCGGATCTGTGCTTCGACGGTGTGCCGTGCGTTGTCGTTCATGCAGAGAATCGTCGAACCTTGACCTTGGGGCAAGGTCAAGCCCGGGACACGGAGAATCGGTGAGCTTCTTCGGTCGTCAATGCGAACGCTGACGACAGCGCCGCCAATCGGCACATCCTGATCAACAAGCGATCCGTCATGGAGACCGGCCCGGTCAGCAAGGTCTGGATCACCGCGGCCTCCCATGGCCAGACGGCCCCTCTGGCCGCCGGGGACGCACCGACCTCGGTCAGGAGGGACGGAAGCTCGCCGCCAGCCGGCGTAGGCCCTCCTCGATCCTTTCCGTCTGGATCCGGCCGTATCCGAGCACGAGTCCCTGCTGGGCGGGAGCCTCCCCGTAGTAGGTCGCGAGGCTCTCCACGGCGACGCCCGCCGCCCTCGCCCGCGCGAGGGCGGCGTCGATGTCCACGTCGATGTCCGCGCTTATGCCCACGCCCGTGCCCGCGCTCTGGTCCGCGCGTCCCGCTGCGCCTTCCGTGACTCGCTCTGTCCCCGACCCGGGGACGAGCCTGGCGCACAGGTGCAGGCCCGCGGCCGACGGCACCGGCCGGAACAGGCCCGCGAAGTCGCGCAGGAGCGTCGTGATGATCAGCTCACGGCGCGCAGCGTACTCGCGGGTGGCCTTGCGGATCTGCCGGCCAAGCAGGCCCTCGTCGATGAACCGGGCCAGCGCCGCCTGGGTGATGACGTCGCCGTGCCAGTCGGTGAGCCGCTTGGCGCTCCGCAGCGCGGCCCTGAGCGAGGCCGGGGCGATCAGGAATCCGACGCGCAGCATCGGCAGGAGTGTCTTGGAGAAGGACCCGACGTAGATGACCCGGCCGTCGTGGTCGAGGCTCTGCAGCGGTTCGAGCGGCCGGCCTCCGAACCGGAACTCGCTGTCATAGTCGTCCTCGATCACTGTCCCGCCACGCCGCCGCGCCCACGCGAGCAACGCGGTACGGCGTTCGAGCGACATCGGCGCACCCAGCGGGAACTGGTGCGACGGCGTCACGTAGACCAGCCGGACGGCGGGCGGGATGGCGGCGACGTCCAGCCCTTCGGAATCGACCGGCACCCCGGTCACCCGTGCGCCCAGGGACCGGAACAGCAGCCGGGCCGGTGGATAGCCGGGCTCCTCGACGGCCACGTGGTCTCCCGGCTCGATCAGCACCCGGCCGATGAGGTCGAGGGCCTGCTGCGCCCCCTGGGTGACGAGCACGTCGTCGGGCTCCGCGCGCACCGAACGGGAGATCCCGACATAACGGGTTATCGCCGCGCGCAGTCCGGCGTGCCCGGAGGGATCGCCGTAGGTGCCCGCGCGTATGGCGGAGGGCCGCAGTTCGCGAGCCACCAGCCGTCGCCATGTCGCCAGCGGGAACAACTCCGGGTCGGGCGCCCCCAGCCGGAAATCGTACGTGGGCTCGGGTGCCTCCTCGGAGCGGAGGGGGACGGGAATCTCCCGCCACAGGCGACGCGGCCCGGCACCACCGTCTCCCTCCGACCGGTCTTCCCGTGGACGGCCGGACCTGCCCGTGGCCGGCGACCCGGCAGTCGCCGTCCTGATGGGCATCGGCCTGGCGGTGACGAAGGTCCCCGCGCCGGCGCGGCCTTCGAGGAAGCCCTCGGCGGACAGTCGCTCGTACGCCAGGGCCACCGTGTTGCGCGACACCTCCAGCCGCCGGGCCAGCTCACGCGTCGGAGGCAACCGCTCCCCGGCGCGTAGCCGGCCGTCGAGTATGGCGTCGACCAGTTGCCGGTATATGCGGGCGGCGAGATCGCCACGGCCCGCGAGGCTCACATGGAAGTCCACCGCACACACCTTATTCGGCCCAATCAGATTGCTCGATATTGGCTCTGCCATTGGGCCAACCCGGCTCCTACGTTGGTGTCGGCGGGCTCTGCCGCCTTGCCGGCGAAGTACGGCTTGCCAAAAAGTACGGCTTGCCGCGAAGCACGGCAGAACATGCCGGAACGCGACAGAACGATCACGGAAAAGACAAGAGGAGAAGGTGACGTGACGACCGCCGACATGTGGTTCGACCCGAAATGCCCGTGGGCCTGGATCGCGTCACGCTGGCTGCTCGAGGTCGAGCGGGTGCGGGACATGCGCGTGCGCTTCCACGTCATGAGCCTGGCGATGCTGAACGACGGCCGCGACGACCTGGAGGAGTGGTATCGGGAATGGCTCCGCGACGCCTGGGGCCCGGTACGGGTCGCCGTCGCGGCCGAGCAGAAGTACGGCACCGAGGTGCTGCGTGATCTCTACACCGCGCTCGGAACCCGGATCCACCTGGACAAGGCACCCATCGGCCGCGAGCTGTACGTCGCCGCGCTGGCCGAGGCCGGACTGTCCACCACGCTTGCCGACGCCGCGGACGGCACGGAGTACGACGAGGCGCTGCGGGCCAGCCACCGCGCGGGACTGGACCCGGTCGGTGAGGATCTCGGCACGCCGACGATCCACGTCCCCGGACCGGACGGCCGCAGGATCGCGTTCTTCGGGCCGGTCGTGACCCCCACTCCCCGAGGCGAGGCGGCCGGGCGGCTCTGGGACGGCGTGCTCCTGACCGCGGGTACCGAGGGCTTCTCCGAGTTGAAGCGGGCCCGCGTCCGACCGGTCGTCGGCTGAGGCCGCGGGGCGACCGATGTTTCGCCGGATCCTCCCACCGCAGGGACCGCCGCGCGTACTCGCTCAGGCGCAACTCGCCGGCTCGGTCGGCGACGGCGCGTTCATCGTGTGCTCGGCGTTGTTCTTCACCCGGATCGTGGGGCTGTCTCCGGCCCAGGTCGGCTTCGGTCTGACCCTCGGCTGGGCCGTCGGCTCCATGGCCGGAGTCCCGCTCGGACATCTCGCCGACCGCCGCGGACCTCGAGGCACGGCGATCCTGCTGGCGGCCGCGACCGCCGTGGCCGTCGGATCGTTCCTCCTCGTCCGGTCCCCATGGGCGTTCACGATGGCGGCCTGTTTCTACGCGAGCTGCCAGTGCGGTCTCGCCGCCGCCAGGCAGGCGCTGCTCGCCGGGCTGGTGGATCGCAGGCGGCGGTCCGAGACGCGGGCGTATCTCCAGTCGACGGCCAACGGCGGCCTGGCGATCGGTGCGGCGCTCGGCGGGGTGGCCCTGCAACTCGACGACCGCAAGGCGTATCTCGCGATGTTCGTCATGGACGCGGCGAGCTTCCTCGTGACCGCTCTTGTGCTGCGTCGCCTGCCGGCGGTGCCGACCGCTGTCTCGTCGTCGCCGCCCTCCACCGCGCCGTCGGATTCGGCCGCCCCGGTTGCCCCGGCCGTCACCGCCGGAGGCCCGAGGCTCGCCGTGCTCCGGGACCGGCCGTACGCGCTGGTCGCGTTCATCAACATGATCATGCTGTTGTACATGCCGCTGCTCAGCCTGGTTCTGCCACTGTGGATCGTGTCGCACACCGCCGCCCCACACTGGACGGTGTCGGCTCTGCTGGTCGTCAACACGGTGAGCGTCGTGCTGTTCCAGGTACGTGTCGCCCGCCGGGTGACCGGGCTGCGCACCGCCTCCCGGCTCGTACGGCACTCCGGCGTGGTCATGCTCGCCGCGTGTGCGGTCTTCGCGCTGTCGGCCGCCGGGACCTCGGCCTGGGTGGCGGGAGCCGTACTGCTCGCGGGGGCCGTCCTGCAGGTGATCGGCGAGATGACGCTGTCGGCGGGTGCCTGGGAGATCGGCTTCGACCTGGCACCCTCGGACAAGCAGGGCCAGTACCAAGGCTTCTTCGGCAGCGGCGTGGCGATCGCGCGAATGCTGGGCCCTCTGCTCCTGACCACGCTGATCATGGGCTGGGGTGCGGCGGGCTGGCTGCTGCTCGGCGGTGTCTTCCTGCTGGCCGGCGTGGCGATGGGCCCGGCCGTCCACTGGGCGGAACGAACCCGAACGCCGCAGCCCGAAGCGCCGGAGGACACCACACGGGAAATCGCCCCGCAGAGGCTCGAACGGGACACCGCCGAGCCGGAGACAGCTCCGGTGCGGCGTAGCTGACTTCGGCGGCGAGGACGGGCGCCGGTGACCGGATCGAGGCCCGCGGTGAGGTCGCGGAGAGTGACATGAAGAGTGACGGCGGCGCATCCGAGTACGTCGATTCCCTTGGCGTACCGGTCGAATGCGTGTTCTACTGAACGTCATGCATGCCGTGCAGGAGTCGCTTCTCGACGCCGCGCCCCCGGTGATCGAGCGGCCACGGATCGAACGGCAGGCGGTCACCCGGACCTTCGACGGCGTCACCTGCCACGAGGTGCGGGCGCGCAGCGCCGTCGAGCGGGTGCCCGAAACGGCGGAGCTGCCGTTCCAGTGGAGTGTGAGCCCCTACCGGGGGTGTGAGGGCGCCTGCGCCTACTGCGCGGCCCGGCGCGGCCACCGTCAGCTCGGCCTCGACGCGGGCGCCGGATTCGCCTCGACGATCGTGGTGAAGACCGGCCTGGCCGACCGGCTGCGCCGCGAGCTGGCCGCGCCGAGATGGGAGGGCGCGCCAGTCGCGCTCGGCCTGGCGGGTGACTGCTACCAGCCGGTGGAGGAGATCTACCGCCTGATGCCGTCCATCGTGCGGGCGCTCGCGGACGCGGGAAACCCGTTCACCGTGCTGACGAAGAGCCCGCTCATCCTGCGCGATCTCGATCTGCTGCGCGAGGCGGCGAAGGTCGCCCCGGTTCGCGCGGGGGTCTCGGTCGGGTTCGTCGACGACCGGGTACGCCGATCGGTCGAGCCGGGAGCCGCGACCCCGCAGCGCCGCCTGGAGGTGTGCGCCGAGCTGAACGACGCGGGCATCCCCTGCGAGGTGCTGATGGCGCCGATCCTCCCACTGATCACCGACTCCCCCGACCATCTGCGTTCCACCGTGCGCAGGGCGGCCGAGGCCGGGGCGGTGAGGGTGACGCCCATCGTGCTGCGGCTGCCCACGGGTGCCCGCGAGTGGTACCTCGCGTGGCTGGAGCGCGAGCATCCCGGGCTCGTCCCGCGCTATCAGGCCCTGTACGGCAGGAGCCCCACCGCCGACGCCGACTACCGGACGCGGATCATCGCTCAGGTCAGGAGCCTGGCCGAGGCATACGGCATCGGCCGCGACAGCCGCCGCTGGCGCCGCCGCCGCTCCCCCGCCCGACAGCTGACGCTCGCCTGACATCCGTGCGGCTGCGGGGCAAGGAGCGATGCGGCACGGTCAGCAGCATCCGCCAGTCGTCGCAGTGGTCGGCTGGGCCTCCTCGGCGTCGGGGCTGCCGCAGGCGCAGGGGGCCGACGGGTCGCCGGCCGCGGCGGACTTGCCGAGGGTGTCCGCGTCGGCCTTGACCACATACACCTCCCACGGCTCGCGGCCGGGGCCGTGCACCCACACCTTGTCCTGCAGCGCGTAGCAGCAGGAGGTGTCGTTCTCCTCGAAGGTGGCCAGGCCCGCCTCCTTCAGCCGGTCGGTGGCGGCGGTGACCTCGTCGGTGGAGGAGACCTCGACGCCGAGGTGATCCAGGCGGGTCTCCTGCCCGGCCTCCCCCTCGATCAGGACGAGCTTGAGCGGCGGCTCGGCGATCGCGAAGTTGGCGTACCCCTCCCGGCGCTTGGCCGGCTCGGTGCCGAACAGCTTGGAATAGAAGGCGATCGAGCCTTCCAGGTCGGCGACGCGCAGGGCGAGCTGGACACGGGACATGTGATCCTCCTCGGACGTAGGCGGTGGCGATCCACCACCCGAACCGCTGTTTAGATGAACGTCTAACCGGAACCTCGCCGCCAGATTGCAGCCTGCTTAGAAATCTGTCAAGTTAGATGTATGTCGAAACAAGCGCTGCCGGTCATCCAGCCCATTTCGAGCGACACCAGCGGCGGGGCCTGCTGCGCGCCACTGGCCTGCGAACCCCTCCGCCAGGCCGAGGCCGAGGAGCTGGCACCGCTGTTCAAAGCCATCGCCGATCCGGTACGGCTGCGGCTGCTGTCGCTGATCGCCTGCCACGAAGGCGGCGAGGCATGTGTGTGCGACCTGACCGACGCCTTCGACCTCACCGGCCCGACCATCAGCCATCACCTGAAGGTGCTCAGACAGGCCGGCCTCGTCGACTGCGAGCGGCGCGGCACCTGGGTCCACTACTGGATCAACCCCGCCTCGCTGGAGCGGCTGTCGGCGATCCTGGCCCCGCGCATGGCGGCGACGGCATGACCGACACAGCTCGACGAACCCGCAGGCCAGGGTGTGGAGGCTGTCCGCCAGATTCGTGTGACATGATCAAGAAGTGCATTCGCGGCCTCATCGCCGAGATACTTCCCAGAGGGCACCGATGACCACTGACGGCCTGCGCATCGCAGCCATGACGAGCGAGCACGCCGATGAGGTGCTCGCGATCTACCAGCTCGGCATCGACGAAGGCCAGGCGACCTTCGAGACCGCCGCCCCGACCTGGGTGCAGTTCGACGCCGCGAAGCTGCCCGCCCACCGGCACGTCGCTCTGGACAGCGACGGGCGGGTGCTGGGCTGGACCGCCGCCTCGGCGGTGTCGGACCGCTGCGCCTACGCCGGTGTGGTCGAGCATTCGGTCTACGTCCACCCCGGCGCGCGCGGCCGAGGCGTCGGCCTCACGCTGCTCCGGGCGTTGATCGCCTCCACCGAGGCCGCCGGAATCTGGACCATCCAGTCGGGGATCTTCCCGGAGAACATCGCCAGCCTCGCCCTGCACGCCCGCGCCGGCTTCCGGGTGGTCGGAACCCGTGAGCGCATCGGCCGTCACCACGGTGTCTGGCGCGATGTCGTCCTCATCGAGCGGCGCAGTCCGGTCGTCACCTGAACCAGGGACTCCCTGGCAGCATCAGATCGGCGGCTATCGGTGGCTGGCCGGCCTGCCTGTCTTCGAGTCCGGGCCGGTCCTCGACGAGGCGACCGCGCACCGGCCGCTCATCCTCGCCACGGGACTGCCGGGAGACGCCCACATCTGCCGCCCGTTCCTCGTGCACGCGGCCCAGCGGCATCGCGGGACGAGGCCCTGGTTCATGTCGCGGACACCGATGTTCCTCAGCACGCTCAGCCCGTACGGCTCCACGCCGCTGGGCCGGCTTGCCTGGAGAAACGGATGATTGGGCCGGTTTCTGGCGGCACGCGGCATATCGCGGTCTTTCGCCGGGTCGCTGTTAGGATCGCCGGATGATGATCCGGAAGGGCGGCCCCGCGGATGTCCAGGCCGTGCTCGGCATGTTCGACAGCGCGGTGGCCTGGCTGACCGAGCGGGGCCGCACCGGCCAATGGGGCAGCGAGCCGTTCTCCACCGACCCGGCAAGGATCGAGAGCGTCAGCCGCCAGGCGGGGGAAGGCGGCATGCGGATCGCCGAGGTCGGCGGGGAGCCGGCGGGCTGCATCGTGGTGGGCGCCGCCATGCCGTACGTGCCGTCGCCGGTCGAGCCCGAGCTGTACGTGCAGTCGTTGGTGATCGACAAGCGGTTCGCGGGCCAGGGGGTGGGCGCGGCCCTGCTCGGCTGGGCCCGCGAGGAGGCGGCCGGACGCGGGGTGGGCGTGCTGCGGGTCGACTGCTACGCCGGTGACGACGGCAACCTCGTGAAGTACTACGAGCGCATGGGTTTCTCCCGGACGCTCGCTTTCAAGGTCGGCGAGTGGCCCGGACAGATCCTTGAGATGCGGATCTCCCGGGACGCCTCCTGATCTCCTGCGCGCCGCCCCGGGGGGAGACTCTGAAGAAGGGACCGGCGGGAGGGAACACTAGCCTGGATGCCATGTTCCACCGCAAACCCATCGAAGAGCGCATCGCCGAGCGGGTGGCGAAGCGGCCTCCGCTCACGGAGGGCAAGCACTTCGAGCACCGCCCCGCGCTGATCGTCTTCTGCGTCGTCGTCACGATCGCGCTGGTGAAGGTCATCGGCGCGTTCTTCCTGATGAAGTCCGGCCTCCGTTAGGAAGCGCCCGCCAAGGCGTCATCCTTCGCCATCCTTCGCGAGCCGTCGCAGCGCGAAGCAGGGCCTCCGATCGGTGGGGGCTCCGGGCGCGGCGGCCCCTGAGATGCGCCGATCACGATCGCCAGAAAATAGTTGCCACTCGACATCGCCAACGTGAAAGATGTCGTCATGATCAGGGTCGAGTCGCTGACTAAGGTCTTTCGCCGCCCCCGAACCTTCCCCGGTCCGTTGGGAGCCCTCCGCACCCTCGTGACCCGGCGTTATGACGAACGGGTCGCCGTCGACGACGTCAGCTTCGAGATCCCCGAGGGCGAGGTCGTCGGATATCTCGGCCCCAACGGCGCGGGCAAGTCCACCACCGTGAAGATGCTGACCGGCATCCTCACCCCCACCAGCGGACTCGTCGAGGTGGGCGGCAGGGTGCCGTGGCGGGACAGATCGGCCAACGCCAGATCCGTCGGCGTGGTCTTCGGCCAGCGCAGCCAGCTGTGGTGGGATCTGCCGCTGATCGAGTCCCTGCGCCTGGTCGGCGCCCTGTACGACGTGCCCGCCGCCCACTTCACCGGATCGCTGCGCCGCATGTGCGACCTGCTCGGCCTCGACGACTTCCTGGACACCCCCGTCCGCCAGCTCAGCCTCGGCCAGCGGATGCGCGGCGACCTGGCGGCGGCGATGCTGTACGACCCGCCCATTCTGTACCTCGACGAACCCACCGTCGGCCTCGACGTCCTGGCCAAGCAGGCGGTGCGGGAGTTCATCGTCGACACCAACAGGGCCGGCCGCACCACGGTCGTGCTGACCACGCATGATCTGGCCGACGTGGAAGCGCTGTGCCGGCGCATCATCCTCATCGACAAGGGCCGCGTGCTCTACGACGGCGGCATCGACGCCCTCGTCACCGCCTACGCCCCGCCGCGACGGCTGGTGGTCCATCTGGCCGACGACGAGACACGGACCTTCGACATCGCCGGCGGCGCGTCGGTCCCCGAGCTGATCGGCCGCGTCGCCGCCGAGAACACCATCCGCGACCTGTCCATCGAGGAGCCCGACCTGGAGAGCGTGATCAAGCAGATCTATGCCGAGAGCACGCGGTGATCCGCCCGCTGGCCGGGATGGCCCGCGTCGGCCTGCGGTTCCAGCTCGCCTACCGCAGCGACGTGATCATGACGGTGCTGGCGCTGATCGCGCAGGTCTTCCTGCTCCGCATGGTGTGGACCTCGGTGTACGGCGGCGCGGGACAGGCCCGGGGGCTCACCCTGGAGGCGCTGCTGGCCTACCTGAGCCTGGCCAACCTCCAGGCGTTCGCGACGACCCCGATCATCCCGTTGATCGCCCATTTCAGGATCCGTACCGGCATGGTGTTCTTCGACCTGTCCCGGCCGACCGGCTACCTGCCGCAGATGGCCGCCTTCCAGGCCGGGCACACCCTCGGCGGGCTGCTGATGCTGGCCCCTGCCGTGCCCGTGGTCCTGCTGGTCGGCACGATCACCCCCACCGCGCAGCCGCTCGGATACGCGGCGACGCTGACGCTCGGTTATGTCATCTCGGTGATGATGTCGCTGCTCATCTGCGTGATCGGCTTCTGGACGCTGGAGACGGGGGCGATCTCGCTGCTCTACCGGCTGATCAGCCAGTTCTTCGCCGGGACGATGGTCCCGCTGTCCTTCTTCCCCGGAGCGCTGGGTGTCCTGGCCGAAGCGCTTCCGTTCAAATACATGGGGTACGTGCCCGCGGCGATCTACGTGGGCCACCTCTCGGGCGGGCAGGTCGTCCAGGCGATGATCGTGGAGGTCTCCTGGATCGCCGGGCTCGCGGTCCTGCTGTGGGCGGTGTGGCGGCGGGCGCACCGCAGGGTGGTGATCAACGGTGGCTGAGATAGCGCGCGCCCTTCGCCTGTACTGGGTCCTGCAGCGTGCCACGATGCGTGGCGCGCTGCAGTACCGGCTCAACACGGTGATCAGCGTCGTCACCGGGGCGGTCTATCAGGGCAGCGGCTTCGCCTTCGTGTGGGTCGTCATGCACACCTTCCCGTCCATGGGCGGGTGGAGCCTGCGGGAGATCGCCTTCCTGTACGGCCTGCGCCTGACCGCCCACGCGCTCTGCATGCTTCCGCTGAGCAGCCTCATCGGCCTGGAGTGGCTGGTCCGTGAGGGAGAGCTGGACCGGGTGCTGCTTCGCCCGCTCAATCCACTCGTCCAGGTGATGACCAAGCGCATGGGCATGGGTCAGGTCGGGGACCTGCTCACCGGGGTCGTCCTCCTGATCGTCGCGGCACCGCCCTGGAATCTCGCCATGATCGGCTTCTGCGTGCCCGCTGTCGTGGGCGGCGCACTGGTGGAGGCGTCGTTCCACCTGTCGTTGTCGTCGCTGTCACTGCGGATGCTGGACACGCGGGCGCTGCGCGGCTTCCTGGACGACGTGTTCAGCAAGTTCGGGTCGTACCCGATGAGCGTCTTCGGTGGTGTCACCCAGTGGGTGCTGACGTTCGTACTCCCTGTGGCGTTCGTCGCGTACATGCCGGCGAGCGTGCTCCTGGACAAGACCGGGTCGCTGAACGTGCCCGCGCTCGTGGCGTACGGGAGCCCGTTGCTGGGGGTCGCGCTGTTCGCCCTCGCCTATCGCGTCTGGGAGCGCCAGCTCCGGCACTACCAGAGCTCCGGCACCTAGATGATTGATGCCAAGGGGTCTGGTCACGTTCAGTGGTCATAGGCGACCAGGGACCGTTTGACCTGCTGGCCGGTCTTGTCGTTGTGCCAGATCGCGGAGGTCAGCGCGAGTATCCGCGCCAGCACACGGACGATAACTCCGCCATGTGTACGGCCGCCGTGACGCTCCAGGTCAAGCTGGCCTTCGAAGGTCTGGTTGATCGACTCGATGGCCTGCCGTAACGGCTTGAACAACCGCGCTCCGGCCCCTCGGCTTCACCCTTGCGGGTCGGGCGCGATAGCCGCACGTCACAGTCGATCAGCAGGTGAGGGTTGGCGGTGTTGGGCCAGCGGGCGCGCCGGTAGTCGAGCCAGTCCAGCAGGATCTGGTGGCTGAACTCGTCGATCGGACGGGTGCGGCCGTCGATCGTCAGCCGCCGGTTGCCTAGGTCGACGTCGTCGAGAAGGAGCTCGCGATCGAGGACCTGCCCGCTCCCCCTGCGCAAACGTGTCCTCCTCGCCGGCTGACCCGGATCGACGTCACGAAATTAGTGCCAGAGCCAGTTTTCACGCGTCGTCGATCGCGGCCGCGTGGACCGCAGCTTCAGACACGTGGACCGTAGCTTCAGAGCGGACGGCGCGTTGAACTGCGGGCTGTCACCGCGCTGCCCTGCGGTCGGTACGACCGACAACGGCTTCCGGCCCTGCTCTTCACCGCCCCGGCCAGAACGGGTCCCGGCCGATGAGACCCAGCAGTTTGGTCTGGGGATCCGCACCGGCGGGTACCTCGACCCGAGCTCCGAACTGGCCAGAGGAGCGGAGAACCTGCTCTATCTGCTCCATCTGAGCGAGGAGTCGAGCACAGAAGCCGGGGTCCAGCCGGTCGTCCTGGCCGGTAGCCCTGGAGAGATCCCAGGTGTGCATGAACACGTCAGCGGTGTAGAACTGGTCGATCGCGGTCTCCAGAGGCAGGCTGCCGATGTGTGGGTTGGTGAGTTCCCGGTGCGCCGTCTCCGGATCGTCCAGCACCGCCTGCACACCGTCGCACAGTACCTGCCACGCGGCGACCGGATTCTCGTCCACCGACGGTCCGCAGGGCAGTTCGATGCCGGCACCGGAGGCAAGAAACCCGGGGAACCATTCGGTCAGGTGACGCACGACGTCCAGGGCGACCCAGCCGTCGACCGGGGATGGCGCGTCCCAGAACCGGGTACCGCGGACCCGTTCGGTGAACAGCCCGGCAACCTGCCGGTGTCGCTCGGCCGGGTGGTCAGACAGCGTCATCGGTGAGCATCCTTTCCAGCTTCGCGTAACCCTCGTCGACACCAACCTCCATACCACCGCGCAGCCACGCATCGCGACTTTTGAAGCTGTCGGACCCGCGACTGCGTCCGCAGCCGAGGTCCGCGTCGCCGCGATCAACGAATGGCTCTGGTCGGTGACGTCTACTACTGGATAATCCGCCACGGACCAAATCGTTATGCTGGTGGGCATGACTGCGATGGTGCCCACCCGTACCGAACCGGACCTGTCCTTCCTGCTGGACCGCACCGGCCACGTCCTGCGGACGCGGATGTCGGCGGCGCTCGCCGAGATCGGGCTCACGGCGCGCATGCACTGCGTGCTGGTCCACGCCCTGGAGGAGGAGCGCACCCAGATCCAGCTCGCCGAGATCGGCGACATGGACAAGACCACGATGGTCGTTACGGTGGACGCCCTGGAAGAGGCCGGCCTCGCCGAGCGCCGCCCCTCCAGCACGGACCGGCGGGCCCGGATCATCGCGGTCACCGAGGAGGGCGCGCGCGCGGCGAAGCGGAGTCAGGAGATCGTCGACCGGGTGCACGCGGAGGCGCTGGCGGCGCTTCCCGGCGATGAGCGCGAGGTCTTCCTGCGCGCGCTGAACCGCCTGGTCACAGGCCATCTGGCCGACCCCGTCGAAAGCCCCCAGCAGGTACGGCGAGCGCGCCAGCGAGGCAAGTAGGCCCAATATAGATAGTCTGCAACAAAACTATCCGCTATGGTCTCTCTTGTTGTCTCATTCGACAGGAGGGACCTCCATGTCCACTGCCTCGGCGCCTTCCGCGCCCCGGTCGCGGCGGCTCGCTCTCGGGGTGATCG
This sequence comes from Microtetraspora glauca, assembly GCF_040656155.1. Classification (NCBI taxonomy): domain Bacteria; kingdom Bacillati; phylum Actinomycetota; class Actinomycetes; order Streptosporangiales; family Streptosporangiaceae; genus Microtetraspora; species Microtetraspora glauca. The sequence continues at coordinate 165,124 of NZ_JBFALK010000015.1, read as the reverse complement.
CCACGGGGGCGTTGATGACCATCCTCGACGGCAGCATCGTGACCGTGGCGATGCCGGCAATCCAGGGTGATCTCGGCTTCTCCCCCGCCGGTCTCAGCTGGATCGTCAACGCCTACCTGATCGCGTTCGGCAGCCTGTTGCTGCTGGCGGGACGGCTCGGCGACCTGATCGGCCGCAAGCGCGTGTTCCTGGCCGGAACCGCGGTGTTCACCGCGGCCTCGCTGCTGGCGGGGGTGGCCACCACCCCCACCGCGCTGATCGCGGCCCGGTTCCTGCAAGGGGCGGGCAGCGCGATGGCCTCCGCTGTCGGCCTCGGCATCCTGGTGACGCTCTTCACCGAACCGAGGGAGCGCGCCAAGGCCATCGCCGTGTTCAGCTTCACCGGCGCCGCCGGCGCCTCGATCGGCCAGGTGCTCGGCGGAGTACTCACCGACGTCCTGGACTGGCACTGGATCTTCTTCATCAACCTGCCGATCGGGCTCGCGGCGATCGCGGTCGCTGTACCCGTACTCCCCGCGGACCGCGGGCTCGGCCTCGCCGCCGGAGCCGACGTCGTCGGCGCCTTCCTGGTCACCGCCGGACTGATGGTGGGCATCTACACGGTCGTCAAGGTCGAGGAGCACGGCTGGATCTCGGCGCCCACCCTCGGCACGGGCGCCCTCGCCGCCGTCCTGCTCGCCACGTTCCTCGTCCGCCAGGCCACCGCGAGGTCCCCGCTCATGCCGCTGCGGATCTTCCGGTCGCGCAGCGTCTCGGCGGCCAACCTGGTCCAGGTCCTGATGGTCGCCGCGCTGTTCTCGTTCCAGATCCTCGTCGCCCTCTACCTGCAGAAGGTGCTCGGGTACGGCGCGACCGGGACGGGCCTCGCGATGCTCCCGGCGGCGGTGATGATCGGCACGGTGTCGCTGGGCGTCTCCGCCCGGCTCAACGCCCGCTTCGGCGAGCGGAACGTCCTCCTGGCGGGACTGGTGCTGCTGATCGGAGTCCTCGGGCTGCTCGCCCGCGTCCCCGTGCACGCGAACTACCTCACCGACCTCCTCCCGGTGATGCTGCTCGCGGCCGGTTTCGGACTCGCCCTCCCCGCGCTGACGACCCTGGCGATGTCCGGTGCGGCGGACGACGACGCCGGGCTCGCCTCGGGGCTGTTCAACACCACCCAGCAGATCGGCATGGCCGTGGGCGTGGCGGTGTTGTCCACGCTGGCGGCCTCCCGTACCGACGGCCTGCTCGCGGGTGGCTCCAGCCAGGCCGCCGCGCTGACCAGCGGCTACCACCTGGCCTTCACCGTCGGTGCCGGACTACTCGTCGCCGCCTTCCTCGTCGCCTTCGCCGTACTGCGTCAGCCCGCTCGGCGGCCCGCCCCCGCGCCGGAGACGGGGAAAGACGCGTCGGCCCGCTCCACGGTCGCCTGACCTCCTCCACCACCACAGAAAGGCCCATCTCATGAACACGACCGAGGACGCGACTGTGACGGACGCGGTAGAGCACAAGCCGGGCGCCGGACCCACGCCCCGGGCTCTCACACCGGACGAACTGTCCCGGCTGTTGCGCGAGCAGCGGTTCGGAGTGCTGGCGAGCGTCAGGAGCAGCGGCCACCCGCATCTGTCCACCGTCGTCTACCACTGGAATCCCGAAGAGCGCGTGGTGCGGATCTCCTCCACGGCCGACCGCCTCAAGGTGCGCCAGTTGCGACGCGATCCCCATGTCGCGCTGCACGTGAACGGCCCGGATGTCTGGTCTTTCGCCGTCGCCGAGGGTGAGGCCGAGATATCCGAGGTGACGACCGTGCCCGGTGACGCGGTCGGGCGGGAACTGCTCGCCCTGACCCCTGGGTTCGAGGATCCCGCGCACGAGGCGGCGTTCCTCGAGCAGCTGGTGGCGGACCGGCGCGTGGTGATCAGGATCCGGGTGTCCCGCCTGTACGGAACGGCCCTGGACATCGCCGATGAAGCCTGACCATGGCGGTGATTTCGCCCACCCACGTGCGAGGGGCAGCCGTGGCAGACGTTGGCCCGGCCCTGGAGCCGACCGACCACGGGGCGCTGTGCACGTACTCGCCGCTGCCGGAGATGCGGACCGCGTGGTCGACGATCTCCTTGTAGTAGCCGGGATCGCCCCTGACATCCCACCGACGTCGGTGGCACCGGTGCCACCGACCGGCGCGCCGCGTCAACGCCTACGGGTCAGATCCTGCCGTTCCGCCGGAGGATGTCGACGGCGCGGACGGTGATGTGACCGCGCCAGTCCAGGGCACCCGCAGGCGAGATCGTGGCGTAGTCGACGATCCAGCCGCCATCGTCCTGTCGCAGGGCGGCCAGGCGGTCGAGATCGGCGGAGATCATCTCAGGGGCGAAAAGGTCCCGTGCCGGCCGGTCGGGGTAAGGGGCGAAGTCGAGCGGATACAGCCTCTCCTCCTCGGTGCCGCCCTCGACGCGCACCCGGCCGTCGGCGGGAAGGTGCTTGGCGAGGCGCCGCAGGAGATCGGCCGCCTCGGGGCGGCTGTCGTGCACCGCGTCCAGGAACCGCACCGCGAAGGCCAGCACGTGGGCGGAAGGTGCCCGGTCGATCGCCTCGATCGTGCTCAGGCAGTAGCGGGTGGCCCGCTCCAGCCAGGGGTGAGCGGCCACGGCCGGATCGTGGGCGGCGACACGCCAGGCGGCGGCCGCCGTCACAGCGGTGATCTGCAGCGCCGACACCGCGGGGTCGGCGCCCTTCCACCAGGGGGCCGTGCCCGCGGCCACAGTCAAGGGCAGCGCGAACGGCAGGCCCCCATCGGGCAGGGACACGGACTCCAGCCAGTCGCACAACGCCGCGGCCTGCGGGGCGGTGGCCGGCGCGATGTCCTCGAATACCTCGAAGGCGTGCAGCGCGGCCCCGGGCTGGCTCTCCGGGGAACGGAGATCGGGCTCCAGCCCCCAGCCGTAGCCGCCGCCGGGGTTGCGGTAGCCGTCCAAGGCGGCCAGCACGGCGGCGGCGTCCGTTCGGCCCAGCACCACCTCGAAACGGCGGCGGTCCAGGACCCGCGCATGCGCGGCCATAAATGCGGCTACCGCGGAAAGGTCTACGTTCACGGGTTCATCCTGCTCGGGGCTCGGGATCGGTGTCTTGTCGAAATCGGCCATCACCGGACTGTTCAGTGCGGACTCAGGGGTGGTCGTCGGCCTGCTGGCCGGCCCTGTGCCGCGGTGGTTCCTCCGTCGGGAAAAGGATCATGCTCAGGAGGTGGGGGTTGCGGTCGGGCGCGGGGTTGTTGCCCGCCCTGGAGGCTAGGACGCCGCGCAGCTCGTCGATCATCTCGGCGAGCTCGCCCGGGGTGAGCCAGATGGTGCCCTGCCGGTAGCCCACGGAGTCGGCGGTCGGGTCGGCCCCGTCCCGGTCGAGGTAGGCGTTGAACTCGGCGTGCAGGGCGGCCATGGCCGCGGCGAATCCGTGACGGTGCTCGTCCAGGGACATCGACGCGGCCATGTCGGCGTCGATCCCCGCACGCTCGCGGCGTAGCCGGTAGTGGCGTTCGACGGCGCCGTGCACGCGCTGCTCGTCGACGACTTCCAGCACTCCCGCCTCGGCCAGCAGGCCGACGTGCCGGTACACCGTGGTCTTGGGAACGTCGGGCACTCCGGCGCACAGGTCGGACGTGGTGCGGGTGCGACCGCCGGACATGGCGTGCACGATGCGCAGCCGGACCGGGTGCAGGAGCAGATCAAGGGTGTCCACGCATCTATGATCCCATATCTGGTACCGTTCCTAAAATTGGAAAAGCAGGTGGCGCGGCCATGGGTGGCAGTCCCGAAAGGTGCACCCTCGTCTCCGCCAACGTCTCCGCCAAGTGGGCGCCGACAGTGAAGGAGTCAGCGATGCGACGTCAAACGGCCGAGGCGACGCCGCCGGTAGGACGGCACTACCAGGTCAGGGATCGGAGACTGTTCCTCCACCAGTCCGGGAGCGGGAGCCCGGCGGTGGTGTTCCTACCCGGGGCCGGCTCATCCGGAATGGACGGCTTCGCCGTTCAACAGAGGGCCGCTGAACTCACCACGAGCGTGCTCTACGACCGGGCCGGAACGGGATGGAGTGACCGGGCCGAGCTGCCACGCACCTCCACCCAGGTCACCGATGAGCTGCACGAGCTGCTGCGGGTCGCCGGCGCGCCCGCCCCCTACCTGCTGGTCGGTCATTCTCTCGGTGGCCTCTACGCACGCCACTATGCGCAGCGTTTCCCCGACGAGGTCGCGGGGTTGGTCCTGGTGGAGCCCGAACACGAGGACTACGACTCCTACATGCCCAAGGAACTGAACGAGCTGTATCAGGCATGGGACCCCGGCGATGCGGTGCCTGACGAGTTGCCCGACGAAATCATCCAGTTCTACCGCACTCTGTTCGCACGGGAGATGGCCGACTGGCCGGAAGAGATCAGAGAGCCGCTGATCGAACGCCATGTCAGCCTGGAATGGCTGAGGATCGGCGGCCAAGAGGCGGCCAACCGTTACCGACTCCATGACGAAGTACGCGACGCGGGACCGATGCCCGACGTCCCGCTGATCGTGCTCACCGCCACGGCGATCGACCCCTTCAAAGAAGCGGTCACCCAGGGCATACCCCCATCGCTCCTCCACGAGGAGGCCGAAGCCAAGACGCGGCTCTACACCGCGCTGGCCAAATCGGTTGCGCACGGCGAGAACCGCGTTATCGACGACGCGGGACACCTCTCCGTCATATTCCGCCGTCCCGACGCCGTTCTCCAAGCGATCCACGACCTACTCGGCAGCTGATCAGGACAGCGGCTCCACGGCGGCGTCGCTTCCCGGCCCGGAGCTGTCTGGAACACCCTCGTCACCTTCGGCACCGTCGGAGTCGAGGATGAGTCGGGCAGACGTCTCAGGGGCGGGGGTCAGCCGGTGACGGGGGCCTGCCAGAGGCCGGCGATGGCGTCGGTGAGGGTGGTGGCCAGGGCGTTCCAGGTGGGCTGGCGGACGGGGGTGCGGTCGGCGAGGGCGCGTTCGCGTTCTACGCACATGTTGACGATGAGGTGGCGGGCCATGGTGAGCCGCTCGTGGCGGACTTCGGGGGGCGGGCCGGGCAGTGTCTGGGTGAGCTGGGCGATGAGCAGCCGCAGTGAGGGGGAGGTGATCGCTAGCGCGATCGCCGGGCTCATCCTCGCCGGGGTGACCATGACCCCCGGGGCGGGCCAAGGCCCGCACACCAGACGGTCGCCACCTCAATCAGGGCGCGGGAAGGGCGAGCACCCGGCACTCACCCCCGGGTTCTCCTCGGATGAATCGATCGGCAGCGTGCGGCCGCCCTGGAAACGGAACGGCCCTGGCCATCCCCGCTGGGGGCTGACCAGGGCCGGTGAAGCGTGGGAGGGTGTCCCCGGGACTATCCCTCGGGCTGCTCCTGCTCCTGACCCTGACCCTGACCCTGGGACTTCAGGGCGCTGCCCTTCTTCCACTGGCTGAACGACATCTGCCAGAAGCCCCAGCCGTTGTTCCACTCGAGCGCGCGGTTGGTGCCGACGATCTTGACGACGTCTCCGCGGTGGAAGTTGTCGTAGTACCACTTGGCCTGCGTCGGGTGGGCGTTGATGCAGCCGTGGCTGACATTCGCCCGACCCTGGGAGCCCACCGACCACGGCGCGCTGTGCACGTACTCGCCGCTGCTGGAGATCCGCACCGCGTGGTTGACGATCTCCTTGTAGTAGCCGGGGTCGCCCTCCTTCTTCCCCGGAGAGATCATCGTGACCGGGTTGCCGCGTTCCATGGTCAGGTGGATGCCGTTGGTGGTGGTGTACTCGCGCGTCGTGCCGTTGCCCGCACTGATCTTCATGGTCTGCACGGTCTTGCCGTCGCGCTTGACCACCATCATGTGCGTCTTGACGTTGACGTAGCTGACCCAGGCGGCACCGATCTTGATCTTGGTGGTGTGGTCCTCGACGCCGTACGTGTCGGTGCCGGCCTTCACACCGGCGAGATGCGCGGTGAAGGTGACGGTCTGGTGGGCGGGCCAGAACCTGGCCGGCCGGTAGATCGCCAGCTTGTCGTTGATCCAGCGCCAGGCGCCGGTCACCGGCTTCTGGGCCTTCACCTCGAGGGCGGCCTCGACGGCCGCCTTGTCCCGCACCGCCTGGTTGAACGTCACCATGATCGGCATGCCGACGCCCACGGTCTCACCCTTGACGCCCGGGGTCACGTCGGCGACGGCGAGTTCGACCTTCGGCTTGAGCGTGGTGAACTGGCTGGTCGCGGTCGTCGGTCCGCCGTCACCACTGGCCTTGGCCGACACCGTGTAATTAGCGGACGGCCTCAGCGGTCGCTTGGAGACCCACTTGCTGCGCGTCTCGTCGAACTCGCCCTCGACCTGCTCCCCGTCGGACTCCAGGGTGACCTCTTCAAGCGCGCCGTTCGCCGCCGTCACGACCACGGTCTTGTCCGGGCGCACCTTCGCGCTGCCCTTGACCGGACTTATCTTGATGGTCGGCGCGGCGGCGGCGGTCGCCCCCGTGTCGTCAGAACCGGAGGTGCCGGACGTCCCCCCGGCGCCCGACCCTCCCGAACAAGCGGACAGCACGACGGCCGTCGCCGCGGCAAGCCCGGCAAGCGGCAACCTCATGCGCGTGTTAGCGGTGAACACAAACGTCTCCCCCATGATGGCAAAGTGCAACACAAGACTCTATTAGGACTAACCCCATCTGTACTCGGTCTTATGGAGAGTTAGGTCACACTTTCGTCACGCAATAGCCGGTACTTAGTGCACAGGCGGTAAAGTGCGCGTCAAACAAAATCATGATCAGCGTCAGAACGGTGCGATAGTTCGGCGCTCGCCGCAACGTGGCGCACCGATGATGGACGGGTGACCACCGCTCCCCGGATCGCGCTGACCCGTCTGGCCGGACTGCTCGCCGACGGCACCCGCGCCGCCTTCTGTCTCGCGCTTCTCGACGGGCGCGCGTGGACGGCCGGAGAGCTGGCCCGGCACGCGGGAGTGGCCCCCTCCACGGCGAGCGAGCACCTCTCGCGACTGGTCGCCGGAGGCGTGCTGGCCGAGGAGCACCAGGGACGCCACCGCTACGTACGGCTCGCCGACGTCGCGGTCGCGCAACTGATCGAGGACATGGCCGCCCATGACCCGCCCGCCGACCCGCCACCCACGACCCTGCGCGCGACCGGTTCGCGCCGCGCGCTCACGTTCGCCCGCACGTGCTACGACCACATGGCCGGACGCCTCGGAGTCGCCGTCGCCGACGCGCTGACCCGCAGGCGGCTGCTCGAACGGGACGCGGGGATCGCGTTCACCGAGGCCGGGGTAGCCTGGCTGGCCGACCTGCTGGGCGAGCCGCCCGCGACGACGGGAAGGCGGCCGCTCGCCCGGCTCTGCCTCGACTGGACCGAGCGCCGCCCGCACCTGGCCGGAGCGGCGGGAGCCGCCCTCTGCCGGCACGCGCTGAACGAGGGCTGGGTGACGCGCATCGGCTCGGGACGCGCGCTCGGGATCGGACCGACCGGCGGTGAGGCCTTCTCACGGGTGCTGGACATCGACGTCGTGGCCCTGAAGCTCTCGATGGAGACCCCCATGACGTCGTCGTCGGGCCGCGCCGACACGGCCTGAACGCATCACCCCGGAAACCGCCGAGACCCACCGGGGAACTGCGCCGATCACAGAAGGCGGTGGGTCAGGCCCGTGTGCCGCCTCCCCGCCCCCTTTGTCCGTACGGCCTGGCCCAGCGCCCGGCGGGACCCCACGATGACCACGAGCTTCTTGGCCCTGGTGATCGCCGTGTAGAGCAGGTTGCGCTGCAGCATCATCCACGCGCTGGTCGCGAGGGGGATCACCACGGCGGGATACTCGCTGCCCTGGGACCGGTGGATGCTCACCGCGTACGCGTGGGCCAACTCGTCCAGCTCGTCGAAGGAGTAGTCGACGTTCTCGTCCTCGTCGGTCAGGACGGTCAGCTTGCTCTCCTCCGGCGTGATCCCGGTGACCACGCCCACGGTGCCGTTGAACACGCCGGCGGCGCCCTTGTCGTAGTTGTTCCTGAGCTGGGTGACCTTGTCGCCGACCCGGAACACCCGCCCGCCGTACCGGCGCTCGGGCATGCCCTCCCGCGCGGGGGTGAGCGCCTCCTGCAACGCGATGTTCAGCGCGCCCGCCCCGGCCGCCCCCCGATGCATGGGCGCGAGCACCTGCACGTCCCGGCGCGGGTTGAGCCCGAACTTACCGGGAATGCGGCGGGCGACGACGTCCACGGTCAACGCGGCGATTTCTTCCGGTTCTTCACAGGGGAAAAGAAAGAAGTCAGGGAATTCGCGGACCAGTGGTGATTGTCCGGTATTCACGCGATGCGCATTGACCACAACGCCCGACTGCTGCGCCTGCCGGAAGATCTGCGTGAGCCGTACCCGCGGGATGTCCGGCGCCGCGAGGAGATCGCGCAGCACCTCGCCCGCGCCGACCGAGGGCAGCTGGTCGACATCGCCGACGAACAGCAGATGCGCGCCGGGCGCGACCGCCTTGACGAGCTTGTTGGCCAGCAGCAGGTCGAGCATCGACGCCTCGTCGACCACGACCAGATCGGCGTCCAGCGGGTTGTCCCGGTCGAAGGTGGCGTCGCCGCCCGGCCGCAACTGCAGGAGCCGGTGCACGGTGGTCGCCTCGTGGCCGGTCAGCTCCGCCAGCCGCTTGGCCGCCCGGCCGGTCGGCGCGGCCAGGATGACCTTGGCGCGCTTCGCCCTGGCCAGGGTGACGATCGAACGCACGGTGAAGCTCTTGCCGCACCCGGGTCCGCCCGTCAGCACGGCCACCCGCTCGGTCAGCGCCAGCCGTACGGCCTGGGCCTGCTCGGGGGCCAGTTCGGCGCCGGTCTTGCCGTGCAGCCACTCCAGCGCGACCGGCCAGTCCACGTCCTCGAAGGCGCGCAGCCGGTTTCCCGAGGTGGCCAGCAGGCCGCGCAACGTTCCGGCGAGCGACGCCTCGGCCCGATGGAACGGCACCAGGTAGATCGCGGGGACCGTGCCCTCGGCCGCGGGGATCTCCTCCCGGACGACGCTCGCCTCGCGGGAGTCGTCGGCGGTCAGCTCCTCCAGACAGGTCGTGACGAGCTTGGCGGGAACGTCGAGGATCTTGACTGCGTCGGAGACCAGGTTGGGGGCGGGCAGGTAGCAGTGGCCGTCGTCGGCCCCCTGCGACAGGGTGTAGCGCAGGCCGGCCTTCACCCGTTCCGGGCTGTCATGGGGAATGCCGACCGCCTGCGCGATCGTGTCGGCCGTCTTGAAGCCGATGCCCCACACGTCGTCGGCGAGCCGGTAGGGCTCCTTTCTGACCACGTCGATCGAGCCGTCGCCGTACTGCTTGAAGATGCGCACCGCGATCGAGGTGGAGACCCCGACCCCTTGCAGGAAGATCATCACCTCTTTGATGATCTTCTGCTCCTCCCAGGCGGCGCCGATCATCTTGGTGCGCTTGGGCCCGAGTCCGGGCACCTCCACCAGGCGGCCGGGCTCCTCCTCGATCACCCGCAGGGTGTCGGTGCCGAAGTGGTCCACGATCCGCTCGGCCATCTTCGGGCCGATCCCCTTGATCAACCCGGAGCCGAGATAGCGCTGGATGCCCTGGACGGTCGCGGGCAGCACCGTGGTGTACGACCACACCTCGAACTGCCTGCCGTACCGCGGGTGGGAGGTCCACCGGCCGGTGAGCCGCAGCGACTCGCCCACCTGCGCACCGAGCAGCGGGCCCACCACAGTGAGCAGCTCGTTCCCCGAGCGCTCTGTCGCCACTCGGGCGATCGTGTAGCCGGTCTCCTCGTTGGCGTACGTCACGCGTTCAAGTACGGCTTCGAGGACCGCGCCCGGAGGGTTGCCGGGAGGGTTCGTCATGGCTGGCATTCTCCCGCAGCCACAGCTCCAGGCCGTACCGGGCGCCATGGGAGCGTCCCTGACGGGGCTATGCCGGTTGGCGAGCGCGTGACGGCTCGGCGGGCGGACGCTCGTGTACGGTCCCGGGACGGCCGCGCTTCCCGGGCCGGCCCCGCTCGTGGATGTGGAACGCCGCCACGCAGATCAGAAGGGCCAGCGCGAACGCCGGTAGCCACGCCAGGCGGGCGAGGACCCAGCCGGGCCCGTTCGGGACGGTGTGCAGGCCAGGGAGTGGCCCGCCAGTGATCATGCCGATCGCGGTGACCGCGATCATGGCGGTCTGGTGCCAGAGGAAGATGGTCATCGCGGACAGGTTGACCAGCGCCACGGCCGCCCAGACGGTGGGGCGGCGCAGTGCCCGCCGCAGCGGCCCCAGAAGTAGGAGAGCCGCCCCGCATTGGGCGAGTCCGAAGGTGACGGCCGCCAGCGTGGGCGGGTCGAGGTTGGAGACGGCGGCGCCGGGCACGCCCACCATGGCCACCGGGTAGCGCGCCCACAGGATGAGTGCGGCGGTGGCGGCGACCCCGCCGAGCAGCAACGTCCATCCGGTCGCTCGCCCGCACAGGCGCCCTCGGGCCCAGGCCGCACCCAGGCTGTACGGCACCAGCCACCCCGCCGCCACGTTGACCGAGCCGAGCGTGTCGAGGCCGTCCAGGCCGTACCGGGCCGAGCAGTACCGGGCCAGATCGACGAGCGCGACGATGGCGAACGGCCACAGCGGATGCAGCCGGGCGATCAGTGGGGTGGCCGCCGTCAGCACCGCCAGGACCAGCAGGAACCACAGCGGGGAGTACACCAGCTTCACCAGCGTGCGCACGGTCCGGGGGTCGGCCCCTGAGGCGAGCATCGCGACCGCTGTCACGATCCACACCACCAGCACCGCGGTGACCGGCCGGGACAGCCGGGCCATCCGCCGAACCAGCCACCGACGGTAGGTCGTGCCGCGCGCGCGGGCCGTGGCGTGGCTTCTCGCGCCCGTCTGCCCGCACACCAGGAAGAAGATCGCCAGCGTCTGGAACAGCCAGGAGGCGGGGGCGAGCTGAGGCATGTACCGGAGCGGGCTGGCCGTCCGCACGGTGCCGCTGTCGAGGATCAGGGCGGTCACCAGCCAGTGGCCGAGCACCACACCGAGAACGGCCAGGGCGCGCAGCGCGTCGACCGCGCGGTCACGTTCTGGCGGGGTCGCCGCGGCGATCCGCTGGACGAGGTCGCGCGGGATGGAGATGCGCCTGATCAGGTCGCGCGGGGTCGCCGCGGCGATCCGCTGGACGAGGTCACGCACCACGTCCCGCCTCCGACGGTGCCTGCCCGGAGACGATCCGGGCGATGTTCTCCAAGGCCACAGAACCGCCCTTCAGGTAGTCGCTGTGCCCACCGACGCCCGCCGCGAACACCCGGGCGCCGAACTCCGGCGACACGGGGTCGGCCCCGAACCCGACAGTGACGAAGGGAAGACGCAACCGGGTGTGCGGCACATCGCTGATCCAGTCGGCGGCGCCTCGGCCCGCCCAGACGGTCGCCCGGGTGCGCAACGCGGCGACGTCGTCGACGCCGACGCCGGCGCTGCCGTACAGGACGATGTCGGCGACGTCCAGCCCGGACTCGGCCCGGGCGCAGACCACGCTGCCGTAGGAGTGGCACAGCAGGGAGATCCGCGCGGCGGGCTTGGCCGCGCTCAGCTCCCGTATGAAAGTGCGCAGGTCAGGGGCCACCTCCTCGGCCCGGCCGGAGGTCAGCGCCGCGAGGCTCACGGTGCCCGGAGTCCGGTAGCCGAGCCAGGCGATGACGGCCGACCCGCCGCCGAGCTTGTGCAGCAGTCGCAGCGAGCCACCCCGCAGATATCCGTACCTGTCGAGGTCGGTGTCGGAGCCGGGAACCAGCACGGCGATCCGCTCGGCTCCGGTCAGGTCGCCGAACACCTCGGCGGCGCGGCCGCCATCACGGCCGTCGAAGAACAGGAACCGCCGCGCCGGATCCGCCATGGCGCGCAGCATCGCGGCCCGCCACCGGTGACCGCCGCCGGACGCCGTCCGCTCGGCCGCCCGGATGGCGTCACGGCCGGCGGCGTACCGCTCGGCCAGCACCACGGGGGTCGCCGCCCGCAGCGGGACGGAAGCGGCGGAGGCGGCGGGCACGGGCGCGGGGACCGCCGAAGAGCGGGCCGCACCCGGCTCTGGCTCTGGTGCTGGCCGCTTCCGCCATCGCGCCCGTCCCCCTGGGTGTGGGAGAGATCCCCATGGCCCAGTTCCTGGCGGCCGACGTCGCGCTCTACTTCATCGCGGCCAGCCGCCCGCGCCGGACCGGGATCGTCGCCGTCGCCATGGCGCTCGCCGTACTCGCCGGCTATCTCACCACGCGGCTGTTCTTCGGCTGGGTCATCGGCACCTCGGCGGAGCTGGCGGTGGCCATGACGGCCGTCATCGCGTGGCTGGTCGGTAATTCGGTGCGCCAGTCGCGAGAGCACGCCGACACCCTGAGCGCCCAGGCCACGGCCCGGGCGATCGCCGACGAACGACTCCGGATCGCACGCGAGCTGCACGACATGGTCGCGCACAGCATCGGCGTCATCGCCCTCCAGGCCGGTGCGGCACGGCGGGTCATCGAAACCCAGCCGGTACGCGCCCGCGACGCCCTGGGCGAGATCGAGACGGTCGGCCGAGAGGCGTTGTCGGGACTGCGCCGGATGGTCGGCGCGCTCCGTCAGGCCGAAAAGGAACAGGCACCACAGCCGCTCCACCCGAGACCCGGCCTGGCGGATGTCGACCGGCTGGCCGAGACGACCACGGACGCCGGTGTCCACGTCGACGTGCGATGGCGGGGCGAACTGCGTCCGCTCCCTCCGGAGATCGACGTGTCCGCCTACCGCATCATCCAGGAGGCGGTCACCAACGTTGTGCGCCACGCCGGCACCCACGCCTGCCAGGTGTCCGTCGACTACGGGGACGACGAGGTCTCCATCGAGGTCCTCGACAACGGGAACGGCCGCGGCGGCGCCATGGCCGGCGGCTACGGCCTGGTCGGGATGCGCGAGCGGGTCGGCATGCTGCGCGGGGAGTTCTCCGCCGCGCCGCGTCCCGAGGGCGGCTTCCGGGTGGCGGCCCGGCTGCCCCTACCGGCGGGAGTGGGATGACCGTCCGCGTCGTGCTCGCCGACGACCAGCCTCTGGTCCGTGCCGCGCTGCGGATGGTCATCGCGGACGCCCCCGACCTCGAACTCGTCGGGGAGGCCGGAACCGGCTCGGAAGCGGTCCGTCTGGCCGAGGACGTCCACCCCGATGTCGTGGTGATGGACATCCGGATGCCAGGCATGGACGGCATCGACGCCACCCGGCTGATCACCGCGCGCCGCCCCGCGCCCGCCCCCACGCCGCGCACGCTTGAAGGGATCACCGAACGGGAACGCGAGGTGCTGACCCTCGTCGGACGCGGCATGTCCAACACCGAGATCGCCGCTGACCTGGTCATCAGCGTCGCCACCGTCAAGGCGTACATGTCACGACTGCTCACCAAGCTGGACGCCCGCGACCGTGTCCAGCTCGTCATCATCGCCTACGAGGCGGGCCTGGTGTCAGCGTCTCGGTGACGCGAGGCGACCCGTCACCGCCCGGCGGTGACCCCGCGTGGAGGTGGATCGCACCTGCGCTCACCCCGCCCGGGGCCGCGTACGAACGGGGAGTCACGCCAAGGTGAACGCCGCGGGGGCCCTCGGCGTGACGTCCGTCCCGAGCTCGCCGACGCCGCCGTCTCAGAGCGAGAGCAGGGCCGGCGCGAGCTCCCTCAGATGGTCCAGGGGAAGCCTGCCGCCGGGCGCGAGCGGCTGGATGGCGACGTGATCGGCCCCCGCGTCCACGTGCGCCGTCACGCGCTCCCGGATGGCGTCGACGTCTCCCCAGGCCACGATCGCGTCCACGAGCCGGTCGCTGCCGCCGTCCGCGAGGTCGTCGTCGTCGAAACCGAAGGTGCGCAGGTTGTTCGCGTAGTTCGGCAGCGCCAGGTAGGGCGCCATGTGCTCGCGGGCGTACTCCCTGGCCGTGTCGGGATCGCGTTCGAGTACGACGGCCTGCTCGGGCGCGAGGATCGGGCCGGACCCGAGCACCTCGCGCGCCCGCTCGGTGTGCTCGACGGGCACGAAGTACGGGTGGGCGCCGTCGGCGTTGTCGCGGGCCAGCTCCAGCATCCTCGGGCGGAGCGCGGCGAGCAGGCGCGGCGCCGGATGTGTGGGCGCCACCGCGTCGTAGCCCGCCTGGTCCATCGCGTCGAGGTACGCGGCCATCGCCGCCACCGGCCGCCGGTAGTCGTGACCGCGCGACTGGACGAGCGGGGCGTGGCTGACGCCGATGCCGAGCACGAACCGGCCGGGGAACGCCTCGGCCAGCGTGTCGGCGCCGGAGGCCATCGCCGTCGCGTCACGGGCCCAGATGTTCGCTATCCCGGTGCCGATCGTGATCTTCTGGCTGGAGCAGAGCAGGATCGCCGCGTTGGTGAAGGCCTCCTTGGTCGTCGAACCCTCGCCGAACCACAGCGTGCCGTAACCGAGCGCCTCCATCTCCGCGACGGCGTCCCTGGCGGAGTCCGCCGATATGCGACCGATCGCCGCGTGCCACACACCCACCCTGCCGAGCCGGGTCCGCTTCGCGTCCATCCACGCCTCCTAGAATGTTCGATCGAGATGGAACAGTACACAGATGTTCGACGTGCATCGAACAGTGGGGGTCCGGCGCGAGGCCGTTCCCTCACCCACGTGCATCCCCAGGAGACGACCCTGCAGTCCGCTCTCCACGCTCTGGCCGATCCGGTTCGCCGGCTGATCCTCAGGCAGGTCGCGGAATCCCCTGACTGGACCAGGGCCTGCGGCACCTTCGACATCCCGGTGAGCAAGTCGACGCTCAGCCACCACTTCGCGGTGCTCAGGGAGGCGGGGCTGCTCGAACAGCGCGACGAGGGCACCCGAAGGACCAACCGGCTACGGGCGGCGGAGTTCGGCGCGCGGTTCCCCGGGTTGCTCGACCTCGTCCTGTCCGAGGACGGCGAGACTGCGAAGGATCGGGCGGAGGGCGGCGAGCAGGCGAGGTGACGGCAGACGCGTGACGGCAGATGGGGGCGACGACGGGTGGGGCGAAGGCGGGTGGAGCGAGGACGGCGCAGGTGAGGACGACAGCGGACGGCAGAGGACGGCGACGGCGAGACGCCGGTTTCCCGCCGATGCCGCCCGGGTCAGTCGGATCTCGCCGCTAGCCTTGGTCCCATGTCGAAGGTCGAGGAACGTACCGCTCGCGCGCTGCTGCACAGGCTCGCGGTCGAGCAGGCGGAGTCACGAGTGCCGTCACTGGCCGCCGCACTGGTCCGGAGGGGCGAGGTCGCCTGGTTCGGTTTCCGGGGAAGGGTCGACGGGGAGCCGCCCACTCCTGCCACGCAGTACCGCATCGGTTCGATCACCAAGAGCATGGTCGCGGTCGCCGTCATGCGATTGCGCGACGAGGGAGTGCTCGACCTCCTCGACCCGCTCGCCAAGCATGTGCCCGGCACCCCCGCGGGTGACGTGACGATCGCTCAGTTGCTCTCCCACACGGCCGGGCTGACCGCGGAGCCGCCCGGGGCCTGGTGGGAGCGCACCCCCGGAGCCCCGGCCGACGAGTTGATCGCGGGTCTCGGCCCGGAGATCACCCGGCATCGTCCCGGCCGCCGTTACCACTACTCCAACCTCGGCTTCGGCCTGCTCGGCGAGCTGCTCGCCCGCAAGCGCGCCATGCCCTGGACGCGGGTCGTGCGCGAGGAGGTGCTCGAACCGCTCGGCATGCGCGACACCACGCCGCGTCCGCGCGCTCCGCACGCCTCCGGGTACGCGGTGCACCCGTGGGCCGACGTGCTGCTGCCCGAGCCGGAGCACGACCACGGCGCCATGGCCGCGGCGGGGCAGTTCTGGTCCACCCCGGCGGATCTCGCCCGGTGGGCGGCCTTCGTCGGCGGCCACACGGGGGACGTACTGCGCCCGGCGACCCTCGCCGAGATGCGCGAGCCCGCGACCGTGGACGACGGAGACGCCTGGCTCGGCGGATACGGCCTGGGAATCCAGCTCGCCAGGCACAACGGCCGCCGCCTGGCCGGGCACGGCGGGTCGATGCCCGGCTTCCTGGCCACCGTGTGGGCGGATCCGGCCGATGACGTGGGCGTCCTGTTCATGGCCAACACGACCTCCGGGGTGCGGGCGTCGCTTGCCAAGGACCTGCTGGACATCCTCGCCGCGCACGAGCCGCCGCTGCCCGCCGAGTGGGTTCCCGGCTCGGCGGACGAGGACCTGCTCGCGCTCACCGGCCCGTGGTACTGGGGCCCGAGCGCCTACCTCCTGCGGGTGCTGCCCGAGCGGGGGCTCTCGCTCACCCCGGCCGGTGGACAGGGCCGTGCCTCCCGGTTCGTCGCCCAGCCGGACGGCACCTGGCTCGGCCTCGACGGTTACTACGCGGGAGAGGCCCTGCGGGTCGTCCACTCGCCCGAGGGCGTGCATCTGGATCTCAACACGTTCATCTTCACGCGGGAGCCCTACGCCCCCTCGGGGCCGGTCCCCGGCGGCGTGGACAAGGACGGATGGCGGTAACGCTTCGCGGTTTTGCTGTGACGCAGCGTGCACGATATGGTGCTCCAGCCGGGAGGACATCCTCCCAATCCCCATCCCCCATGGAGACGACCCATGAAGAGTCTGGAAGAGCGGGTGGCCGCCGTCGAGGACGCGGTGGTGCGCGCGCAATACACGGCGGACGCCGCGAACCTCGCGGTCAGCGGCATCTGGCGCGAGATGACAGACTTCCGCCGGGAGACCGTACAGCGCTTCGACGCGGTCGATGAGCGGTTCAAGTCCGTGGACGAGCGCTTCGACGGCGTCGACCGGCGTTTCGACGCCATGGATGTCCGGCTCGACCGCCTCGAGGGCAACCAGAAGGCGTCCTCCGCGATGCTGCAACTGATCCTGGACGAGGTGCGCAAGCGCTGAGTCGCCCGAGTCCGGCCATCGTCGGCCGCGGTGACCGGACTCTCGACGTGCGCTCCGGCCTGAGGGCCAGGGATTCAGCCCGTGCCGCGTGCTCGCGCGGCACCTCTGCGGCATTGTCCTTCACCGAGCCGCGCCACTGCCACGCCGGGCGTCGATGCCGGTACCGGCTCCGACGTCGAGGACGTCCGGTCCGGGTTGCCGGCGACGATCCGGTCCACCATGGCTTCGGGATAGTGGGGCCGGGTCCGGTCAGGCCCACCGGTGTCCCGGTCCTGGACGGAAGCCGCGGCCATGATCGGCTCCTACCTCGCCACCGAACGGAACTGGGCCGCATCGCGGCGGATGCCGACATCGACACGCTCGTTCCCACGCTGATCCTTGATCTGCCGGGCGGCGGCGAGGGCCTTTTCGAACTCGGGCCGGGCTTTGAGGCGGGTAGAGATCTTGTCGCGGTCGATACAGCGGGACACGTCACCACGCGGCCTCTGCGAGTGGGGGCGGTCAGGGGGCAGAGTGTGGTGGCGGGCGCACCAGGCCGGTCTGGTAGGCGATGACGACGAGTTGGGCACGGTCGCGGGCGTGAAGTTTGGTCATGGCGCGCTGGATGTGGGTGCGGACGGTGAGCGTGCTGAGGACCAGGAACTCGGCGATCTCGTCGTTGGACCGGCCTTCGGCGGCCAGGGCCATCACCTCACATTCCCGTGGGGTGAGCGCGGCCAGCCGCTCATCAGGCGCGGTGGCCGTCCCCGGCCCGGGGGCGGCGAGGAAGCGGGTGATGAGGGAGCGGGTGGCCGTGGGGGAAAGCAGCGCGTCGCCGGCGGCGACGGTGCGGATGCCGTCCAGGAGCGCCTCGGCCGAGACGTCCTTGCCCAGGAAGCCACTGGCTCCCGCGCGTAGGGCCTGGGCGACATATTCGTCGGTCTCGAAGGTGGTGAGGATCAGCACCCGGGTGGCGGCCAGGTCCGGGTCGGCGCAGATCGTGGTGGTGGCGGCCAGGCCGTCGACGTGGGGCATGCGGATGTCCATCAGGACTATGTCGGGGCGATGGGTCCTGGCCAGCGCCACGGCTTGGGCGCCGTCGACCGCTTCGCCGACCACCTCCATGTCGGGGTTGGCGTCGATGAGCATGCGGAAAGTCGCGCGCAACAGGGTCTGGTCGTCGGTGAGCAGGATGCGGATGGTCACAAGGGTCGTCCCGGGTCAGTGCAGGATGGGGAGATCGGCGGTGACGGTGAAACCGCCTTCCGGCCGGGGTCCCGCCTCGAAGTGGCCGCCCGCAGCGTGGGCGCGTTCGCGCATGCCGATGAGGCCGAAGCCGTGGCCCTGCGCGGAGGGGGGCGGCGTCGGGGCCGCGTTGTTGGTGATCATGATGGTCAGCCGGTCGCTGCCGTAGGACAGCCGGATGCGGGCGGCGCGGGTGGCGGCGTGCCGGGTGACGTTGGTGAGCGCCTCCTGCACGATCCGGTAGGCGGTCAGGTCCACGCCCGGCGACAGCGGCTGCTGTTCGCCCTCGATGGTGACGTCGACATCGAGGCCCGCGGTGGCGAGCGTGGCGGTCAGGTCCGGCAGGTGGCGCAGGCCGGGGGCGGGTTCCAGCGGGGAGTCGGTGTCGTCGGCCTGGCGCAGCAGGCCGACGGTGGCCTTCAGTTCGCGCAGCGCCGAGGAGGTGGTGGCGGCCAGGTCGGTGAGCAGGTGCTGAGCCTGGCCGGGACTGGTGCGGGCCAGGTAGGTGGCGGTGCCGGCCTGGGCGTTGGCCAGGGCCAGGTGGTGGGCGACCACGTCGTGCAGTTCGCGGGCGATGCGCATGCGTTCCTCGGCGACGCGGTGGCGGGCCTCTTCCTCGCGGGTGCGTTCGGCGTGCTCGGCGCGGGTCTGGACGGCCTGCAGGTAGGCGTGCCGCAGGCGGGTCACGGAGCCCGCGACGACCGGCAGGATGAGGCAGAAGATGGGATTGATGGTGGTCAGCGGCCAGGGGTGGTCGAACCGGTCACCGAACAGCGCCGTCGGGACGATCATCGCGGTGGCGGCCAGGCAGTAGCCGAGGGTGGCCCGGCGAGGGAGTCGTACGGCCAGTTCGTAGAGCGCGGCCATGACCGGGGCGAGCAGCAGCGGGGTGAGCAGGTAGCCGACGCCTGCGGCGGCGGCCGCGCACACCGCGGTGACCACGACCACGGTCCGGGGATGGCTGCGGCGCCACAACAGGGCCAGACAGGCGGCGACGGCCAGCGGGATGGCCGAGGCCCAGTCCAGGCCGTGGGCGTAGGGGCGGCTGGCGTAGAGGGAGAGCGGACCGGAGGCGACGCACAGCAGCGCGACGAGCGTCGCCTCGACGACGTGGGGGTGGTCTGTGGCGTACTGACGCCAGTTGAGGGTCATCGCGTGCTCCGGTCGGTTGCTGTGTGCCCATGGTCGGTGACCTGGGGCTTCGATGCCAAACGGAGCCCGTCCGCGGAGTGTGCGGACGGGCCCGCCGGGGGCGGTGGCCGGTCAGCGGCGCACCGGCTCCCGGCCCGTCGTCGAGGCCGCGACCGGGTCGGCCGGCTCGGACGCCAGGGCGGCGCCCTCCACATCGACGCGTGGCAGCAGCCGTTCCAGCCAGCCGGGCAGCCACCAGGCCCGCTCGCCGAGCAGGGCCAGTACGGCGGGGACGAAGGCCATCCGGACCACGATGGCGTCGAACAGCACGGCGACGGCCAGGCTGAAACCGATCATCTTGATCATGGACAGTCCGGCGCCGACGAAGCCGGAGAACACCGCCATCATGATGAGCGCGGCCGCCACGACGACCCGGGCGCTGTGCCGGAACCCGGTGACCACCGCCTGGCGAGGCTCGTCCCCGTGGACATATGCCTCCCGCATCCGCGAGACCAGGAACACCTCATAGTCCATGGCCAGGCCGAAAGTGATGCCCACCACCATGATCGGCATCATGCTGATGATCGGGCCGGTCTGCTGCAGGCCGATCAAGCCGGCGCCCCAGCCCCATTGGAAGACCGCGACGACCGTGCCGAGTGAGGCGAGAACCGACAGCAGGAAGCCGAAGGCGGCCTTGAGCGGCACCAGCAGCGAACGGAAGACCACCATCAGCAGCAGGAAGGCCAGACCGAGCACGACGGCCAGATACGGGACCAGCGCGCCCTGCATCTTCTGCGCGACGTCGATGTTGACGGCCGTGGTGCCGGTGACCATGAACGTCGCTCCCGTCCCGGCCTCGGTCGCCGGCCGCTGCTCGCGGATGAGGTCGACCAGGTCCATGGTCTGCTGGCTGGTGGGGGCGGTGGACGGGGTGGCGGTGAACATCGCGGTGTCGCCGGCCAGATTGAAATGGGCTTCGGAGACCGACACGATCCCCTCGGTGGCGCCGATCTTGCCGGCGATGGTCTGCACCGCCGTCTCGGGCTCGCCGGCGTTGCCGGCGTCCACGACGATGGTCAGCGGGCCGTTGAAGCCGGGGCCGAAGCCATCGGCCAGTTCGTCATAGGCGCGGCGCTCGGTGGTCTCAGTGGATTTGGTCTCATCGCCTGGCATGCCCAGTTGCAGGTCCAGCATCGGGATGGCCAGCGCGCCCAGGCCGATGAGGGAGGCGACGAGCACGGCCACCGGGCGGCGCAGCACGAACCGGGCCCAGCGGGTCCCCGCGTTGCCGGTCGCCGCGTTGCCAGGCAGGTCACCGGCAGCGTGGCCGGTCGCGTGGCCGGTCGTGCGGTTGGTCACGCTCTTGCGTGCCCGGCGGGACAGGACGGCGTTGGGGAAGAAGCCGAGCAGCGCCGGCACCAGGGTAAGCGCGATGAGCACCGCGACCAGGACAGTCCCGGCGGCGCTCAGCCCCATCTTGGTCAGCGTCGGGACGCCGACCACCGACAGCCCGGCCAGGGCGATGACGACGGTGAGCCCGGCGAAGACCACGGCCGAGCCGGCGGTGCCCACGGCCAGGCCGGCCGCCTGCCTGGGCATGTGCCCTCGGCCTCGCTCCTCGCGGTAGCGGGAGACCACGAACAGGGCGTAGTCGATGCCGACCGCCAGTCCCAGCATGGACGACAGGCTGCTGCTCGTCGTCGACAACCCGAGAGTGGAGCCGAGGGCCATGATCGCCACCATGCTGATGCCGACCCCGAGCACGGCGGTCAGCAGTGGCAGCCCGGCGGCCACCATCGACCCGAACGTGACCAGCAGCACCAGGGCGGCGATCACGATGCCTACCACCTCGCTGAGGCCGCCCGCTGCCGGGGAGGAGGCCAGCACGGACCCGGCGGCGTCCACTGTCAGGCCCGCGTTCCGGGCTTCGTCGACGGCCTGCCGCAGGTGGGTCTTGGTGTCGTCGGTGAGTTCTTTGGACGGCACCTTGTAGGTGATGCTCGCGTACGCCGTGGAGGCGTCCTCGCTGACCGTGCCCGCCCGGAACGGGCTCACCGCACCGGCAACCTGGCTGCTGCCCGCCGGCGCCTCGGCGACCAGCTTCTCGATCACCGCCCGGTTGGCGGTGTCGGTGATCTTCTGTCCATCGGGAGCGACGAAGACGATCTTGGCGGTGGCCCGGTCGGCGCCGTCAGAGGCGCCCGGGAAGCGCTGCCCCATCAGGTCATAGGCGTTCTGCGCCTCGATGCCCGGCATGGAGCCGGTATCGGGTGGAGGATCGCCGGCGGTGGTCGAGGCGAACGCGACAGCGCCGAAGATCGCCAGCCAGACGATGGTGACGTACCAGCGTCGCCGGAAGGCCATACGGCCGAGTCGATAAAGGAAAGTAGCCACGGGACGGAGGTCTCCAGGTATTGAGAGAGGTACCTCGCCAGGCTGTCGGCCGCCGGCCTGTCCCGTCGTCATGCGGTTGCTGGCACTTGGCCTACTGAAATCGCAGTACCCGCCGCCCGCAGCCGTGCCGCGGCCGAACGCATGGCGGGCCGGTCTGTCACGTCCTCACCGCCTGGCCGAGCCCCTCCGGATACGACCGCAGCCGCTCCATCTGCTCATCGGAGAAGAACTGAACCGCCAACGCCCACAACCGCCACGACCGCACCGAAACCAGTGCGAACCGTAGTAGCAAAGATCGTCAGGAGTCCCTCAAGTTCGAATATGCCTAGGTCAGAGACAGGTTCGTTGGATTCTGTTCCGTTGCTACTGGGACCCCCTGTGAGCCGACAGGAAAGGCACCCCGCCGGAGGCTGAAGCCGTCCACAAGGTCGTGACCACGTTCATCACCGGCGTCGTGCGGGAGGGTCGATGGTCGTGGATGATGACGTGCTCGGGCCCTTCGGCCACCCGCGGTAGCGAGCCCGCCTGCCCCCAGGCCGGTTTCCGGGTAAGTCAGATGGTCGTTGTGGTGTCGATCGGGTCGCGGTAGCCGGATGCCTGGAGTTGGAACAGCCGGGCGTACAGGCCGTTTCTGGCGATGAGTTCGTCGTGGCCGCCGACCTCGGCGAACGCGCCATCTTGCAGGACGGCGAGGGTGTCGGCATGGCGGATGGCGCCGAGCCGGTGGGAGACGAGCACGCTGGTCCGGCCGCTGCGCAGGGCCGCGATGCGGGTGTGGACCTCGTGTTCCGCCTCCGCGTCCAGGCCGGAGCTGGGCTCGTCCAGGATCAGCAGGTCGCTTTCGCGGCGGAGCATCGCGCGGGCGAGCGCCATCCGCTGCCACTGGCCGCCGGAGAGGAAGACCCCGGTGGCGTCGCCGTCCTCGTTGTCCTCGTCGATGAACAGCCGGGTCAGCAGGGTTTCGTAGCCGCGGGGCAGGGAGCGGAGCTTCTCGTCGATCCCCGCCTCGCGGGCGGCGGCTTCGATGGCGGGCGTGTCGCCCATGAGGTCCAGTCGGCCGACGGCGATGTTCTCCCGAGCCGACAGGTCGTACGCCATGAAGTCCTGGAAGACGGCACCGATCCTGGCCCTCAGCTCGCCCGGATCGACGTCGCGCAGGTCGGTTCCGTCCCAGGTGATACGCCCGGAGGTCGGGTCGTACATGCGGGTCAGGAGCTTCACAATCGTGGTCTTTCCCGCGCCGTTGAGGCCCACGAGCCCCATCGACGTCCCGGCCGGAATGTCCAGGCAGGCGCCGCGGAGAATCCAGGGATGCTCCTCGCTGTAGCGGAACCAGACGTCCTGGAGCCGGATGCCCTGGGACAGCGGGGGAACCGGTGCGGGACGGGCCGCCACGGCGAGGTCGGGTTCGGCGCCTTCGACGGCCAGGAAGCTCTTGAACAGGGAGATCTGCCCGTGGGTTCGCGCCACTTCGCCGACAAGACCGGCGAGCTGGCCCTGCAGGCCGGCCACGGCGGCGATGAACATCGAGATGTCGCCGATCAGCAGGGCGCCGTGGTGGGCGCGGATGATCGTCCAGACCAGGCCGGCTCCCGCGATCAGCGCCGACAGCCCGCCGAGCGCCAACTGGGTGGTGAGGTCACGCCTGTCCAGCGCCCTGTTCTCGGCGTTGGCCGCCTGCCGCTCGGCGACCATCCGGGTGTGCAGGAAGGAGCCGATGCCGTACAGCCGGACCTCTTTCGCGGCCTGGGCGTCGGTCATCAGCTGCGCGTAGAAGATCTCCCGTCGTTCGCGCGGGCCCAGCCGCAGGTGCATGGAGACGCGGCGCCGGGAGAGCGCGATCTCCGCCAGCAGGGCCGGTGCCACGCTGACCAGGATCACCGACGCCATGATCGGGCTGAGCGAGAACAGGGAACCGACGAAGCCCAGAATGCCCAGCGTGGCCGTGGAGATGGACAGGAAGCCGGAGAGGATCTGGCCTGGAGTGCGACCGCCCATCGTCTGTGCCAGCCGCAGCTGGTTGAGGAAGGCGGGGTCCTCGAGACGCGCGAGCCCCGGCAGGCGGTTGAGTGCACCGTACAGCCGGCTCTGCGCCTGCAGGGCGATCGACCGGTCCAGCTCTGCCTGGCAGTAGCGGGCGCCTTCCGCCACCGCTTTGGCGACCAGCCCCAGCGCGGCGAGCAGGCTCGCGAGAACGAGCAGCGTGCTGGTCGGGAGGCCCAGCACGATGGCGTCGAGAATGAACTTGGTCAGCCAGGCGACGGTGACGGGGACCGCGGCGGTGGTCACCGCGATGACCACCGCCAGGATGACGAGCCGCGGCCGCGCCTGCCAGGCCAGGGTGAACGCCTTGCCGGTCATGCGGACACCGTCTCGCAGTGATTTCAGCACGGGTCGTCGCGTCCTTTGCTCAGGTTCTCGGAGGGAATTCAGGCGAAGAGATCAACCAGGTCGTCCAGGAGAATGACCAGAAGCGACAGGAACAATCCCGCCACGACGGTGATCCCCGTTTCCGTGGTCCAGGAGTCCGCACCGGCACCGGCACCGGCACCGAGCATGCCGACGACGGCCGCTGCCGCGAGGAGGGTGTTGCGTACGATGTGCCGGGCGGAGAACGGCGACGCCTGACGGCCGAAGCAGTTGCAGGAAACGGCGTTGCCCCGGCGGATCACGGTGGCGATCGCCAGGCCGAACACCACGCAGAGCACGGCGGCAAGGGCGAAGCCGACCATGAGGATCCCCGGGCTTTTCACCAGGCCGGCCATTATCGACAGTACGGTGACCAGTTCGGCGGTGATTATCAGGACCGCGGCCACCGGTACGGCCCCGGCGGGCAGCAACCGCATTTGCCGGACGGATTCCTCGAACGACGAGTAATTGATCACCTTCCCGACGCCCGAGGTCAGGAAAACGGCCACCAGCAGGGTCCCGCTGAACACCTCAGCCATTTCGGTCCTCACCTACGACGGGCGGGATAGACCCTGCCAGCCGCCGCACCATGCGCCCCGCCACGCGATCCATCGGGACGAACCCGAAATGACGCGAGTCCAGACTGGACGGCAGATTGTCGCCGAGGACGAACAGGTGGTCCGGCGGCACCACCCGCCCGCCCGGCAACCGGTCGCCCGCCACCGCCGCGACCCGCTTGATGGCCTGCCCCGGCAGATCGGGATGCCTGATCACCACGACGTCCCCGCGCGCACAGGCCGCCGGACGCCGAGCGACGATGACCCGGTCACCCGTGGTCAGATGCGGATGCATGCTCACCCCGTGAACCTGGACGACACCGAACCTCCGGCGCACCACACCAAGGACGAAAGCCAGGCAGAACACCGACGAGACAAGAATCAGGTGAGCGAATTCCACGGCAGGAGATCACGCGGGAATGGTGAGCCGTGACTGCGGGCCGATCTCCGAACTGGTGGCCAGCACGGTCCCCACTCCCACGGTGACGAACACGGGGACGCCGATGACACCGAACGCCTTCGCCACCGGCCCGTTCGGCACTTCGACGAGAACCGGCCCCAGGGACTCCAGCGTGGCCCTGACCTCTGGATCGTAGTCGCCGGAGAGTACGGACACGACGCTCCCCTTGTTCGCGGCCGCGTAGGAGAGGAAAGCCGGCATGGCCTCCCGGCAGGGTTCGCAGGTCGGCGAGAGGAAGGCGAAAACCGTGCCGAGTTCGAGGGTGTCACGGCTGACGGTCGTCCCCTGCGTGCTGGTGGCCGAGAAGTCGCCTACGGAGCTTCCCGGTGGTGAGCTCAGCGGGGGAAGCTCGACGGAAACGGGCGGCACTCCCGCGCCCCGCCCGATCTTCCGTGCGATCCCCAGGGTGAACGCCAGGTTGAGCAGCGTCAGCAACAGCAGACAGATCTGTAACGCGATCACGGATGAGCCCCGATTCGCTCGACGGAGTGGAGGGGATTTCCGGACGCCGGCATCGCGGTCCCTGTCGGCACCGCGATGCCGGACGCTCCGGTGGTCAGATCACCCGGAGAACACCGGGCCGGTCCACGTCAGCAGCTGCCGCAGCCGTAGTCGGTCGTGATGACGGAGGACTGTCCGGAGTCGTTCGTACAGATGGTGTTGACCAACAGCTTGGAATAGGTGGACGAACAGTAGCTGCACCACCTGTTGCCGGTACGGCACGTCACGGCGGCGGCGTTGGATTTCGGGAGAACCACCGACAGGAGTTCGTCTCGGAGACGAGCCAATGAGCGCTGCACTGGATTGCTTCCTTTCTGGCTGAATCGGCCGGGCCGAAAGAATCAGTTGGATCACCTTCCGTCGGAGCGATCATCTCACTGGGTAAATTGGGCGGCAAGGGATGAAAACGGCGATTTGAGGCGGGTGTGAAATCTCGTCCCTTATGGCATGCGCTGACCTAAATGAATGGGACGACGGGGTCCCCATAGGGGTCCGGTAGCAATGAGGAAATCAACGGATACGCCGCTTACCTGCGATAGCGCAAGGGCCCGGGGCTGAGATATCGCTCGTGATCTCGACTTCG
Source organism: Microtetraspora glauca (assembly GCF_040656155.1). Classification (NCBI taxonomy): domain Bacteria; kingdom Bacillati; phylum Actinomycetota; class Actinomycetes; order Streptosporangiales; family Streptosporangiaceae; genus Microtetraspora; species Microtetraspora glauca. The sequence continues at coordinate 138,976 of NZ_JBFALK010000015.1, read as the reverse complement.
AATTCTCGGCAACCTGGGACGACGAAGCGCCCCGCCGCCGAAGGGGAGAGCGCCGGTTGATGTCGTAGAGAAGATTTGCATTCGATCATGAGCGCTTCGTCGGGGCCGGGTTCCGTCACGGCGTTTCGTCACGCGTGGCAGCGTGGGCCAGTTCGGCGAGCCGGCGCGGGCCTGGTTGGGATCGGAACCGACCGCGACTACGTCGCTCGGGTGGTCGATGGGTCGCCACGACAGCTCAGGGATATTGATCACCGCGGTGTGGCCGCCGATGTCAACGAAGCAGGAGGCTGCCGAATGAACGGACACGGCGAGCGAGAGATCCGGCCCTTCATCCTGGACGTTCCCCAGCAGGAAGTGGACGACTTGGCCGCTCGTCTCGCCGCGACCAGGTGGCCCGACGTCCGGTCGGCGATTGGTCCCAGGGAGTGCCGGCGGCCTACCTCAGAGAGGTGACCGAATACTGGCGCACCACCTACGACTGGCGGGCACAGGAGGCGCATCTCAATCGCTTCCGCAGTTCACCACCACGATCGACAACGCCAACGTGCATTTCCTGCACGTCCGCTCCCCGCAGGCCGATGCCCTGCTCCTGCTGATTGTGGTCGTGCTGGAGCGGGGACAGGCGGGCGATCAGGTCGTCGGACACCGTGGGCCGCCCACCGTGGCGGCGGGGCCGAAGCGCCGCCGGTAGGCACTGGGGCTGAGACCGGTCCGCCGCCGCATCTGGGCGCGCAGGTTGGCGGCCGTGCCGAGACCGCTGGCCCGGGCCACCGCCTCCATCCGGAGTTCGCCGCGCTCGATCAGCCGGCAGGCGAGGGTGACGCGTTCGGCGGTGAGCCAGGCCAGGGGCGTGGTGCCGAGTTCTGCCCGGAAGCGCCGGTGGAGGGTGGCCGGGCTCACTGCGGCGCGGGCCGCCAGCTCCGCGACGGTCAGCGGCCGGTCCAGCCGCCCCTGCGCCCAGGCGAGCACGGGTGCGAGGGACGCGTCCGGTACGGCCGGCACAGGTCGTTCGATGAACTGCCGCTGGCCGCCGTCGCGGTGGGCGGCGAACACCAGCCGGCGGCTGACCGCGTTCGCCACATCGGCGCCGTGATCGCGGCGGATCAGGTGCAGTCCGAGGTCCAGGGCCGCCGCGCTGCCGGCCGCGGTGAGGATGTCGCCGTCGTCGACGAACAGCACTCCCGGATCCAGCCGTACATCGGGGTAGCGGCTGGTGAACTCCTCCGCCCAGCGCCAGTGCGTGGTGGCGCGGCGCCCGTCCAGCACACCGGCCGCGGCCAGCGTGAACGTGCCGGTGCAGAAGCTCATCAGGCGGGCGCCGCGCGCGGCGGCACCGCGGATGGCCTCCAGCACGGCGGGGTCCGGTGGCACCTGAGGGTCCGGACGGTTGGGCACGATCACAGTGCCCGCGCGGTCCACCGCGTCCAGACCCGCGACCCGCGACATCGTGAAGAAGCCGTTGTGCATGCGGACGGCCGGGGTCGCCGCGCACAGCGTGAAGTCGTACCACGGCAGTCCGAGCTCTGGGCGGCGCAGCCCGAACAGCTCGGTGGCCACTCCCATCTCGAACGGGTTCGAGCCCTCTTCGACGATCATGACGACCCGCATGGAGGCGTCGGCCGGCCGCTGCGCGGATTCTTGCGACATATGCGATTCCTAGCACTTTCGGCAGCTATCCCCCACCGTAAGGATCGGCACATGACGAAAACGCCCATCGACCTGCACGCCGCGCTGGCCGGTTTCGACCAGCTGTGGAGTCCGCGGATCGTGACCCGAGTGAACGACTACGACGTGCGGATCGCCAAGGTGGCCGGTGAACACGTCTGGCACGCCCACGACGACACCGACGAGTTCTTCCTGGTCATCGAGGGAGAGCTGAGCATCGCCCTGCGCGACGGAGAGTCCGGCAACGACCAGCCGGAACGTGTCGTCGAACTCCCCCAGGGATCGGTCTTCGTTGTCCCGCGCGGAGTCGAGCACCGGCCATGCTCAGCCCGCGGTGCCTCGATCCTGTTGTTCGAGCCGACCAGAACGCTGAGTGTCGGCGACCGGCATGACGAGATCCCCGGCCACGTCGACGCCACCACCGGACACGCGCTCAGCTGAACCGGCGCCCGGCTGTCACCGTTCCCGGGCGAGAACGTCAAGGCGGTGGAAACGTACGGCGGCGTCCCGCGCCAGTCCTCTCGGCGGCGTCCCGCGCCAGTCCTCTCGGCGGCGACGCCGCGTCAGGGTGAGCGCCGGCCCGCGAGTAAACCGAGATATCACGCCGTACGGGTTCTCCTCACCTGGCTTCGAGCCCTCAATGGAGCGGATGGCCGCCTTCCTTCAGCGTCACGACGGAAGCGGCTCCCGGCAGCCGATAAGACGCGTAGAGCGGCGCTACCCCTCGTACACCCGGGCCAACAGCTCCACCAGCTGTTGGCCTTCCGCCGCACTGAGCGGCGCCAGGAGTGCGGCGTTGGCCCGCTCCGCCAGCTCCGCGCACCGTTTCAGGGTCCGCGCGCCCGCCGGTGTCACCGTCACCGCGTTCTTGCGGCGGTCCTGCGGATCGGGGTCCCGTACCGCCAGCCCGGCTTCCTCCAGGTCGTTGAGCAGGAGGACCACGTCCTTCGCGTCGAAGCCCAAGCGGCGCACCACATCCGCCTGGGCGACCGGGCCGTACTCGGACACTGCCGCGAGCACGGCGTGATGCGGCAGCTTCAGCCCTTCCTCGGCGATCGCCTCGGCGACCAGGCTCCGGCCGCGCGCCGCGACCTGGCCGGCCAGCCAGCTCGGCAGGGACTGGATGTGCGCCAGGGCGCGCGGGCGTTCGGTGGGAGTCATGGCAGCAAACTATCCCAAAATCATTGGACATCCCAATGACTTACCCCCTATGTTGAACGTCCATTGGGAATTCCAATGATTCTTCGAGCTGACGTCACATCCGGAGGTGTCCATGCGTCGTGTCCGCTATGAGGTCAGCGGCGGCCCCGCGGTTCTGTTCATCGAGGAGGCCCCTGTTCCAGAGCCCGGCCCGGGTGAGCTGCTCGTCCGTGCCGAAGCGGTCGGTGTCACGCTGCCGGCCGTACGGAAGGTGCGCGAGGGCGCCAAGCCCGTCCCGCTCGGCGGAGAGGTGGCAGGCACCGTCGCCGCCGTCGGTGAAGGCGTCACCGGGTTCGCCGTGGGCGACCGCGTCACCGGCCTCTCCTTCTCCCATGCCTATGCCGAACTGGCCCTCATCCACCACGCGATGGCCTCCGCGATTCCCGAATGGGCGACCGGCGTCGACGCCGTGGCCCTGGTCCGCAGCGGCCTGGTGGCACGCGGCGCCTACGAGGCCGGCCGCCCCCACCCCGGCGACGCCGTCCTGGTCACCGCAGCGGCCAGTGCGGTCGGCACCCTCGCCCTGCAGTATGCGAAGGCGGGCGGGGCCTCCCGTGTGGTCGCGGCCGTCAGCAGTGCGGACAAGACGGAGTTCGTTCGCGCCCTCGGCGCCGACGAGGTCGTGCTCTACGGGGACGAGTCCTGGGGCGATCCGGTCGACATCGTCATCGATGGGGTCGGCGGAGAACTCCTCAGCCCCGCGGTGCGCGCCCTGGCCCCCGGCGGCCGTCTGGTCGCCTTCAGTTCGGGCGGCGGCACAATCGACGCGTACGAGCTGCTTGTCCGGAGCGCCTCGGTCATCGGCTTCCAGATGGCGGCCATCGCCCGGGGCAAGCCCGAGGTGTACGCGCGCTGGCTTGACGAGCTCTGGGAACTCCACCGCAACCGCACACTGCGGCCCCGCGTATTCGCTGAAATCCCGCTCGCCGAAGCAGCGCGCGCCCACGAGATCATCGAGTCGCGCCGCAACCTCGGCAAGGTCGTTCTGGTCCCCTGAGACCAGGACGGCAATCCGACAGACTCGGCCGCCCGGGTCGGTGCATCCTGGATCTTCTTGGCCTACCGGGGGCGCCACCGGAATACGGCAGAAACGGGCCACGGGCCGGGTGGTTTCGGCGCACGCGTGACCTGCCGAGCGGCCGGCTGGACGTCCAGGTCGAGGGGCAGCCGTTGCCTGCCGATTGCCTGGTTCTCGTCAGGGTCATGGCGGCATCGATCGCGAGCGTCCCGTCACCGGGGACGTCGCGGCGCGGACCCGTGAAATCAGGCTCGTCCGCGTGATCGCGAAGATCCGTACGTAAATCTTTCCGGGGTCGGCGGCGTGTCACACCGGTCGGCTTCGCGCGGGCGCCGACGGTGCCAGGATCCCCCTGGCGGCAGGCGAAACCACGCCGTTCGAGCGATCACCGGGCGCCATGGTGGTACCGCACCCCCACTCTTGACCGATCATTACAGAGGTATGACCCTGTTTGTCCTCACTTGACCGATTTGAAGCGGTCTATTACCGTTTTGGGAACACGGCGCATACCTGACCTCTGCAAGGTGTGCCTGCCCCATAACCGATGACACGGTCATCCATCACTGGAACCGACCGTCGACCGCCGAGTCCGCGTTCGCGCGGAGCCGGGGACCCACCACCTTTCTGGGGTGAATCGGCATCAGTGCCGTAGGGCGACTTCCACGCCCGAACCCGTCAGCTAACCCGGTAGGCGGCATGGAAGCAAGGGAGTAGACCCCCGTAATGCGAGCCCCCAAGACTTACCTGCGTGCGGCCCTGATCACCGGCGTCCTGGCCACCGCTGCCGTGCCCGCGACCCTGGCGGCCGCCCACGCCGACACCGTCCACGCCAGCGCGTCCGCTCCCATGAGCCCCCTCCTGAAGGAGGCCGCGTCGCTGCCCAAGGTGAGCGCCACGCGGCTGCTGCAGATCGCGCAGAGCCAGGTCGGCGTCAGCGAGAACGCCTCCGGCGGCGGCACGAAGTTCCACGACTGGTACATCAACTCGCCCCGCGCCAAGGAGACCGTCGCCCGTGACGGCGGCAGCACCGGCGCCTACGCCAACGCCCCCTGGTGCGACATGTTCGTCTCCTGGGTCGGCGATCAGGCGGGCCTGCGGCCGGTCCTCGGCTGGGACGCCTACACCGTCCAGCACGCCAAGTGGTTCCAGGACAACCACCGCTGGGGCGCCACCGCCAAGCCCGGCGCGGTCGTGTTCTTCGACTGGAACGGCGGCAAGGACATCTACGGCATCGACCACGTCGGCTTCGTCATCAAGGACAACGGCGACGGGACGATCAAGACCGTCGAAGGCAACACCGGCAACGGCAAGGTCGAGATCCGTACCCGGCCGATGAGCCAGGTGACGGGCTTCGGCTACCCCGTCTACACCGCCTGATCGGTGTGACTTCGAGAACGCCCCCGGCAGACCGCCGGGGGCGTTCCGCTGTCCGGAATCCCGGGACCGAGATCTCTCCGGAGATTTGCCCGGATTCGGGTTGAACAGGGCATTCGGCGGCGGTCGACTCAAGCTGAGACCAGCCAGAAGGAGGTGCTCCGATGGGGTTCGTCCAGGTCATCGAGTACGAGACCTCCCACGCGCCTGAGGTGGAGAGTCTCCTGGATGAGTGGTGCGCCCGGACGGCGGGCGAGCGCACGGCCACGCACACGGTGCTGGCACGCGATCACCAGCGGCCCGAGCACTACGTGTCGATCGTCGAGTTCCCCTCGTATGAGGAGGCGATGCGGAACAACACGCTTCCGGCGACGAGCGAGTTCGCGCACCGGATGGAGGAGTTGTGCGACTCCCCGCCGCGCTTCGTCGATCTCGACGTCGTACGGGATGTCGAACTGTAGAGCGCACCATCGGGAAACGGGCTCCGCGAGATCGGTCGAGGATCAGGAGCCCGAGGGGAGCATCGCTCGGACCTCTGTGATCAACCGCAGGACGTCCGGTCAGCCGGGCATGTGGGAGATTGGCCTGATCACCGGCCCACAGTCCGAGGAAGAGGCACGTCCCCCCGATGACGACCTTCGAGCACACCCGCCGCGCCTGCTACACCGGCTCGTTCACCCAGGCCATCGTCAACAACCTCGCCCCGCTGTTGTTCATCGTCTTCCAGACCGGCTACCAGGTCCCGCTGGAGATGCTCGGCCGCCTGGTGCTGCTGAACTTCGCGACCCAGCTCGTCACCGACATCGTGGCGGTCAGGTACGCCGACCGGATCGGCTACCGCGTACCGCTGGTGCTCGCCCACGCCCTGTCCGCCGTGGGACTGGTGTCGCTGGCGGTGGCCCCGGCGGTCGTCCCCTCCCCGTACCTGGGACTGTGCCTGGCGGTCGTCGTCTACGCGGTCGGTGGCGGCCTGCTCGAGGTGCTCGTCAGCCCCGTGGTGGACGCCCTGCCCAGCCCGGCGGAGGGCAAGGCGGCGCAGATGAGCCTGCTGCACTCCTTCTACTGCTGGGGCCAGGTCGCCGTGGTGGCGGGCAGCACGCTCCTGCTGGCCGGGATCGGGCAGGACGCCTGGCAGATCCTGCCGCTCGTCTGGGCCGTCGTGCCGCTGGTCAACGTGGTGGCCTTCATGAAGGTCCCGCTTCCCGCGACCGTGCCCGACGAGCACCGTACGTCCCTGAAGGCGTTGCTGAGCGCGCCCGCCTTCGTCGCGGCGATCGTGCTGATGCTCGCCGCGGGCGCGGCCGAGCTGACCATGTCGCAGTGGTCGTCGCTGTTCGCGGAAGAAGGGCTGGGCGTTTCAAAGGTGTGGGGCGACCTGGCCGGGCCGTGCCTGTTCGCCGTCCTCATGGGCATCGGCCGTATCGTCTACGGCCTCTGGGGCGAGCGCATCCCGCTGGTCCCGGCCATGATCTTCTGCGGAGCGCTGGCGACCGCCTGCTATCTCGTCGTGTGCCTGTCGGGTGACCCGATCATCAGCCTGATCGGCTGCGCGGTGTGCGGACTCGCCGTCAGCCTCCTGTGGCCGGGGACCTTCAGCCTCGCCTCGGCTCGATTCCCCCTCGGAGGCGCGGCCATGTTCGGCATGCTCGCCGTATTCGGCGACGCCGGAGGCGCCGTCGGCCCGTGGATCGCCGGGGCCGCAGCCGACGCCGCGGGCACCGGGGAGACCGTGTTGCGGCGGATCGCGGAGGTGCTGCCGGACGACGGCGGCTCCGGGCTGCGCACCGGCCTCACCGTCGCCACCGTGTTCCCGCTCATCATCGTGGTCGTCACCCTCCTGTACGGCGCAGCCGCCCGCCGGTCGGCCGTCGCCGTACACGGGGAGAGCGGCGAGGAGGCGATCAGCCGATGAGCGGCGGGAAGCGGCCCGTCATCCGGCGTCGTCCAGCAGCCCCGCGTCGTTGACCAGCAGGGCGATCTGGACGCGGTTGTTCAGGTCGAGCTTGGTGAGGATGCCGGAGACGTGGGTCTTCACCGTCGGGACGCTGAGGTACAGCACGGCGCCTATATCGGCGTTCGACCTGCCCTGGCCGACCGCGACGGCCACCTCGCGCTCGCGGTGGTTCAGCAGCGCCAGGCGGTCTCTGGCCCGAGCGCGCCGCCGGTCGTGATCGGATTCCGCGACCCGCGCGATGAGGCGCCGGGTGACCGCCGGGGACAGGACCGGATGGCCCCGCGCCACCTGGCGCACCGCGGCCACGATCTCGGCCGGCGGAGTGTCCTTGAGGAGGAACCCGGCGGCTCCGGCCCGAAGCGCGCGCAGGACGTGCTCGTCGGCGTCGAAGGTGGTCAGCACGATGACCTCCGGCGCGGCGCGCCGGGCACGCAGGGCCTCGGTGGCGGCCAGCCCGTCCATCAGGGGCATCCGGATGTCCATCAACACCACGTCGGGGGTGTGCCGGTCGACCAGCGACAGCACCTCGGCGCCGTCACCCGCCTCGGCGACCACGCGGATGTCGGGGGCGCCGCCCAGCATCATCGTCAGGCCGGAGCGCACCAGTGGGTCGTCGTCCGCGATCAGTACGTCGACGGGCCGGGGGTCGGATGCGGTCATGGCGTCCACGGTAGCCAGGCCGACAACCGCCAGTCACCCGCGCCGGTGGGGCCGTGCTCCAGCCGCCCGCCGGCCAGGGCGACGCGTTCGGCCAGCCCGACCAGCCCCTGGCCGGATCGCGCGCCCGGCACCGATCCCGCGCCGGGCAGGGAGCCGGGCTGGGAGCCGGGCTGGGAGCCTGGCAGCGCGTCGGTCAGGGACCGGGGAGCGGCGGGGGCGTCGGCGAGGCCGGGTACGGCGTTGCGCACCTCGACGGTCACCCCCTCCCCCGGCGCCCCCGCCAGGCGTACGCGCACCTCGGCTCCTGGGGCGTGCTTGCGCGCGTTGGTCAGCGCCTCCTGCACGATCCGGTACGCGGTGCGACCCGTGGAGTCGGGGACGGCCGAAGCGAGTTCCTCGCACAGGTCCACCCGCATGCCGGCCCGGCCCGACTCCGCGGCGAGTTCCCTGATGTCGGCGAAGGCGGGCTGCGGCAACTCCCCCACCGGGGCGCGCAGGACGCCGATGACCTCGCGCAGATCCTGCAACGCCTGGTGGGCGCTCTCTCTGATCACCTTGGCAGCGCGGGCGATGTCCTCGGCCGGCGCGTCGGGATGGAACTCCAGCGCGCCCGCGTGCACGCTCAGCAGCGACAACCGGTGGCCGAGCACGTCGTGGATCTCCCGGGCGATCGCCTCGCGGGCGAGGTGCTGCGCCTGCTCCGCCCGCAGTCGCGCCTCGGTCTCCGCGCGGGCGGCGCGGTCGCGCAGCGACGCGGTGAGCCGCCGCCTGTGGTGGACGAACAGGCCCCACCCGACCGCCGCTCCCTGGATCGTGACGCCGAGCAGCCACGGCAGCATGCGCGACGTGTCGGGTTCCGGCCTGAGCACCACGTAGCCGAGCGCGGCGAGCAGGCTCAGCCCGAAGACGGCCGTCGTGGTGCGCGGCGGCCGGTGCACCGCGACCGTGAACAGTGCCACCAGCATCGCGCCCGCGACCAGTTCGGAGAACGTCGACAGGACGACCAGCGCCACGGCGAGCTCCACCGGACGGCGGCGGCGCAGCCACAACGCCGCGCATCCCAGCACGCCGGTGAGCTGGTCGACGTTGAACAGCCACAACGGCACGGGCAACGGTGGAGAGTCCAGCCGCATGCCGGACATCACGACGCCGTACAGGACCGCGAGCAGGAACAGGCCCGTGTCCACGAACCAGTCCCGGAGGCCGCGCCGGGCCGCCGGCGCCGTGGGGGAAGCGTCCATACTCCCGCGAGCGTACGGTGCGATCGGCGGTATCGCCTCCGGCGGGCGACGGGACGATACTGAAGTCGCGGCTGCCGATGCTTCGGTCGGGCGCGAGCCCGACGGCACCGACTTCGGTCGGCGGCGAGAGATCCCCTTGACCGATCCGCGTCCGTACGGCGCCCTCTTAGCGTTGCGGCATGCGCCACGCCCTCCAGCTCGCCGGTCTCTACCTGGTCGTGTCCGGCATCAGCGGAACCATCGACCACCTGGCCGTGCAACCCGTGTTCGGCTCCTTCCTCAACTACTTCAACCGCGTTGTCCTCCCGCGCATCGACTTCCTGGCCGGTTACGAGCTCTACGCGAATCTGAGCCTGGCGGTCCTCGGGGGCGTGCTGGTCATCGCCGCGGATCGGACCCGGCCGACATGACGGCGCACACCGCGCCGACCAGGGCCCTGTTCCCGTATGGCCACGGCCAGGCGGCGTACGGCTCCGGGTGACGCCCGGGGCCAAACGTCGGCCAGGTGGGGGCCGGAGGCCCTGTCAGTCGGGTACGACCAGCGCATCGCCGAGGCGCCCCACGCGGGTCACCACCCGCCTCTCCGGCAAGATCACCTATTGGCGGGGCATCATCGCCGAAGCCGAAGCCGCCGGGGTGAAGATCTGGACCGCCGCCGACTTCACCAAGGGCGACTTCGTCCTCCACCACGGCACGTGGTGGGAGGTGTACCGCGTCAACGCGAAGTCGCTCACGATCCCGTGGGGACACCTCGGCGTCGGCCGCCGAATCATCCGCACGAACGACGCGTACGACTGGCACGGCCAGCTCTCCACTGACACCGACCGGCTCGGCTACGACCGCGTCCAGGGCCGGATGAGCGCCGCTGAGGCCGCCGGCCAGCCCTTCACCACCATCGCCCTCGACACCGGGCTCACCGAAGAGGCCATCCGGGAAGTACTCCGCGCCCACGGCATCCCGCTCCCGACGTAAAGGCGGCATCCGCGACAGGATCCTCGACCAAACGCTCAGCCTGCACAAGCAAGGAACCCCCATTCAAGGTCGCGAGATCTCTTAGGGGCACGATTCTCGCCAGCGACGTAGGCCCCTGGCCCTTGCACGAGCCGGGCCGCCGTGACGATCCACTCGGAGAAGGTCACAGGTCGGCTCCGGACCGTTTCCTCCATCTGTGAGCGATGCGCCCGATCGGTCATCATCTGGGTCATGAACGGCGGCAGGCGCAGAGCGGCCTGGGCATGGGGAACGCTCGCCCTGGTGGCATTCGCAGGGTTCGTGGTGGTCGGCATCCGCGTGCTCCCCCAACTGGAACTCGGTGACGTCGACCCGGTCAGCGCCATCATCGGATTGGTATCGCTGGTGGTCGCGCTCGCATCGCTGTATCCGGCCGCCCGCGCGTCGCGGCTGTCCCCGGCCGAGGCCGCTGACCAACTGGCCCGTGTCGTGGCCAAGCGAGAGACAGATGCGCGCCGCCAACTGTTGGGCGGCCACGACCGGACCATCGACGTGGCCTTCGACTTCCGGCCCTCTCTCGCCCGCCCGGCCGCTGGCGCCGGTCGGCACAGCCGCCTGCGCAAGGTGGTGAACTACTACCATCAGCTGTCTCCCCGCCGCATGGTGATCACCGGGGCGCCTGGTGCCGGCAAGACCGTCCTTGTGGTTGAGCTGATCCTGGGCCTGATCGAGGCGCGTGGCTCCGGCGATGCGGTGCCGGTGCGTATCTCCGCGGCCTCCCTGGACACCGAGCTGTCCACTGCTGAGGCGGTCGAGAAGTGGCTGCGCCGCCACCTGCGGCAGGTCTACCAGATCAGCGAAGCGAGGGCCCGCGCCCTTGTCGATGACCGCCTGGTGGTCCCGGTCATCGACGGGCTGGACGAGATGGACACCGGCGAGCGGCCCGGCTACGACTCCCGCGCGGGACGTGCGCTGCTCGCGGTCAACGCCTACCAGCACCAACGCGCTAAGGCCGCGGTCATCCTTACCTGCCGCACCGCTCAGTACGAGGCGCTGGAGGAGCTGCGGGTGTGGGCGCACGACGCCGCCCGGGTGGAGATCGCGCCGGTCGACGGCCGGCAGGCCCGGCAGTTCCTGGCCCTCGAACTGTCGATCTCGCCCGGTGGGAGCCGGTGCTGACCGCGATTGAGCGCGCTCCGCGCGGGCCGCTGGCCCAAGGCCTGTCCACTCCCTGGCGGCTCACTCTGGCCACCATCGTCTACGACCAACGCGACCCTGCGGGGGCGTTCGTCCGTGACCCCGCTGAGCTGGCCACGGTCGGGACCAACCCGGAGGAGGTACGCGATCATCTGCTGGGCCTGCTCATCCCGGCCGCTGTCGCCGTGGGCCCGCCCCGGGCGGAGCGGACGCCGAACGGGTGCACCGCTGGCTTGCCGTGCTGGCCCGTTACCTCAACGCCAACGCCACTACCGACCGAGCCCTGGGCGGCCGGGCACTGTCCGGTACGGACCTGGTCTTACACGAGCTGTGGCCATCCGCCAGTTCCTCGACATCGGCTCTGGGCTGCCCACGCAGAAGAATGTCCACGAGGCCGCGCAGTCCGTCGCGCCCGGCTCCCGCACCGTGTACGTCGACAACGACCCCTCCGTGCTCCCGCACGCCCAGGCCCTTATCCAGGGTGACCCGCAGACCGTCTACATCGAGGCCGACGCGCGTGACTACCCGGCGGTGCTCCGGCACCCTGAAACCGCGCGCATGCTCGATTTCACCAAGCCCATCGCCGTTCTCCTCGTCGCCCTCGTCCACTTCATCGACGACAGCGACGACCCGTACGGCGTGGTCGCCGGATACGTGGATCAGCTCTGCCCCGGCAGCTACGTGATCCTCGCCCACGTCACCAGTGACGACATCGACCCCGAACTCGGGGAGCGCATGTTCGGGCTGAACAGCCAGCTGAGGGTGCCTCTCACCTACCGCACGAAGGACGAGGCGGCCCGGTTCTTCGACGGCCTGGAGCTCGTCGGGCCCGGCGTCATCGACCTCGGCCGGTGGAGCCCCGATGGGGAAGTCGACGGCCCGAAGCGCAAGCTCAACTCCTGGTGCGGCGTCGCCCGCAAGGTCTAGCGCCGCTCCGAGGCGGCCGTGCATGCGGCGGTCCTGCTGGTGCAGTGGTTCACGGGCGGGGCGACCCGCAAGAAGTAGCCGAGGTTGTTGCGGGGGCCGTGCGCTTGCCGGCCGCACGACCCCCGCGGGTGTGCTTCTTCAGGTGGTCACGGGTTGCCCGGCCGGGCGGCGTCCAGTTCAAGGCCCTCGGCCCGCTCGGACGCGCCTGGAACGAGGACCTGCACCCCCGCGCCCATGACGGCCGCTTCTCCCACCACCCGGGCGGCGGACTGCTCGGCGGCCACAGCAGCGGCGGGGGCGGAGCCGCTCCGCGGGCGGCTATGCCGGACGTCATCGTTACAAGCAACCGCGTGCTCGACGTGCTCCGCGGGCAGCGCCCGAGCCGCTCTCTCCTGAAGGCCCTTCACCACGTGCGAGCCGGTGGCATGGGTCATGTCCGCATCGTCGCATGAAGGAGTGGGAGGGGTGCTTCACTCGGTCCGCCCCAGTTTGACGTAGGTGTGCGTACGCGCGTAGGGGTGAAATCCCAGGCCGCGGTAGAGCGCTTGGGGAACGGGATAGCCCGCGTCACCGCGCGGGCAGACGATCGCGCTGGTGGCGCCGGCGCGACGGAGCGCGTGGAGGGCGGCCAGGCACACCGCCCGGGAGAGCCCGCGGCGGCGGTGGGCGGGGTCGGTGCCGACGGGCTCGATGAGCCCGACGCGGTGGGCGTCGTCATACCAGATCAGGCAGTTCGCGGCGAAGCGACCGTCGGGAGCCTCGACGATCCAGTCCAGCTCCGGCCGGTACGGCCACGCGTCCATGATCGCCCGATAGGACTCGGTCGTTACGCCGGTCGAACTCCACGCGGCCTGGTGGACGGCGACGCGCCGGTCCACGTCCTGATCACCGCGTACGGCACGAGCGGTGAAGCCGTCCGGCAGCGCGGGTGCGGGCAGGTCGGTGAGCGACCGGGAGTGGTAGCGGAAGTAGGGCGCGTCGTCCCTCGGTCGGTATCCATGGCGGACGAGCGCGTCACGCAACTCCGTCTGAGCGTCGAGCACGTTGATCTCGCGCGGTCCGCCGGCGGCCGTCTCGTCGAACCAGGCCAGGATCTCCTCGACCAGCTCCGGGAACGCCGGATCCACCTGCAGCCGGAGATCGTCGGGCAGGTGCGCCCACCCCCAGGCGACCACGCGACCGTCGGCCTCCCACAGGGCGATGGGCCAGTCCGCCTGGTCGAGCGTGTACATCAGGCGGCCCCAGGCCAGGTCGCCGACGTGATGAGGGCTGTCCACCGACCACACGCGCTGTGTCACCCTCTGCATCGCGCGTAGATCGCCCACATCCGCATATCGCCGCATGATCGCCGTCATGGGCGGTCATCCTTCCAGGCCGGGAGTCCGGCCAGCGAGCGCATTCGAAACGGCTACGCCACGTAATCAGTCGGTTCGTTTTCCGGACCTTTTTGGATGCGTTACGTAATAATCGGTGACGCAAAGTAGCCACAAGGAAGGGGTTCCTCGTGCGTATCCGTCTCGCCTCCGCCTCTGCCGTGCTGGCGGCGGCCATCTCCGTCGCCCTCGCCGTCCCCGCGTCGGCGGCTCCGTCCGTCCCAGTCCGGCCGGGGACGTACCAGATCGTCAACTCGGAGGGGGCGTGCCTGCGCGGAGAAGGCGAATTCAACTCGAAGGTTCTGCCCGGCGCGTGCGACACCAGGTGGATCCTCGTGCCCACCGGCGACGGCGACAGCGTCATGATCCGGCACGCGACCACCGGCACCTGCATGAGCACCGCCCTGGAGCGGATCTATCCTCCGATGGTCGCCACGCTGCCCTGCGAGCCGGGTCCCTGGCACACCTGGATCGTCGGCGATGCCGGCGGTGGCCGGGTCACCATCGCGCGGGGGCTCGGCTACGTGACCGACTTCGGTCCGAAACGCCCCGCCGTCCTGCTGGGAGACAGCCCTGACCTCCACGGCAAGCAGTCGTGGACTCTCCAGCCGGCATGAGAGCAGAATCCCGGCCGGCGGCAGGACGAGGAACCCGATCATCCTGACCGGCTCTGACGATCGACACGCCACGGCCTCGGACCGCGCAGGTCCGGGGCCGTTCCTCTGAAGGGACGGGCTACGGGTGGAGTTCCCGTTCGGCGGGTCGCGCCGACGATGCAGCGGCGGCCGCGTGCCGTACGGCGAGCGGTGACAGGGCGGCCCCGAGGACGGCGGCGGCCGCGCCCAGCCAGAACAAGGTGGTGAAGGCGGAGTCCGGCACTCCGGCGGCTCTGGAGGAGATGCTGGAGGCGATGACCGCGGCGGCGAGCTGGCTGCCGACGACGCTGCCGACAGTGCGCGCGATGTTGTTGATCCCGTTGGCGGTGCCGGTCCTGTCGAGCGGCACCAGGTCGGCGATCAGCTTGGGCAGCGTGCCCATGACGAGTCCGGATCCCGCCCCGACGATCGCGTAGAACACCAGATGTTCCCACTCGTCGGCATGGGACAGAGCGAGCAGTACCGAACCGACGGTGAGCAGCAGGAACCCGCCCGCGAGCGGCCAGCGCGGGCCGAGCGCCGTCGCGATCCGGCCGACGGCCATGCTCGCCGGGATGATGGCCAGCATGCCGGGCAACATCAGCAGCCCCGCGACGGTGACGGAGGTCGCGAAACCGACACCGCCCGGCCCCGGCACCTGCTGGGCGAACAGCGGCATCGCCAGGTAGAAGAAGTAGGACCCGGCGCCGAAGAAGGCGGCGGCGGCATGTGTCACCAGCATCGGCCGGTCCCGCAGCTCTCCGACGTCGATGAGCGCGCCGGACCTGCCGCGCTCCACCGCCAGGAGCGCGGCGAACAGCAGCGCCCCGAGCGCGAAGAGACCGAGCACCCGGGCCGAGGTCCAGCCCCAGGACGGCCCCTGGGTGAGCGCGAGCAGAATCGCGACCAGGCTGAAGCCGAGCAGCGCCGCGCCGGGCAGGTCGAGCCGGCCGGCCGCGGTGTGGCGGCTCTCCGGCACCCATCGCAGCGCCATCAGCAGACTGATCGCGGCGAGCAGCGCACCCAGTACGAACAGGTACCGCCAGGGCAGGTGGTCGGCCAGCAAGCCGCCGATCACCAGGCCCGCCCCTGCCCCCGCTCCGACGATGCCGGAGACCAGTCCCATCGCGAACGGCAGCCGCCGGCGGGGCATCGCCTCGCGCAGGATCGCCATCGACAGCGGCACCACCGACAGGGCGGCCCCCTGGACCACGCGGGCGGCGATGAGCTGGCCGATGTTCTGGGCGACGGCCGCACCGATCATTCCGACCCCGTACACGCCGAGCACGGCGATCAGCACCCGCCGTTTGCCGTACAGGTCGCCGACGCGGCCGAGAAGCGGCGTCAGGACGGCGCTGGACAGGAGGAAGGCGCTGAGAATCCAGGTGGACCACGCCGGGGTGGTGTCCAGTTCGCGCTCCAGCAGTCGCAGGGCGGGCACCACCACGGTCTGCATGAGGGCGTAAGCGAACACGGCTGTGACCAGCGCGATCAGGGTCCTGGTGGCGTCAGCGCCCGAGTCCCGCGGCGCGCCGTCCGCCTGTGGGGCGGCGGGCTCGCCATTCGGTCGAGTGCTCGTGGTCATGGCACCCCTTTAGTTCGTATATCGAATTGTTCGGAATGCGAACGAGATTAGTTCGTGCAGCGAACCATCGTCAACCAGGCCCGGGCGAGGAGGTGTCATGACCACGACGACCGAGGCGGCCGCGGAGCTGGGGTTCGTCCCCGCGCTGGTGCCGGATCCCCGACGCCGTGGCCCCCCACTCGGGTCCGCGTCACCAGCCGCAAAGTAACTCTGTATGACGATCATTGGACGATGCGGTCAGGTTTTGTCTACTAGCCGAGCAGGTCAAGGTGGAGGTGGCCTTGTTCTCCTCCTATGCCTGGTCGGGGCGCACGATCGAGTACCACCGGGCGCAGATCAGGAAGTTTCACGACTTCCGGGAGCCGACGGTGGGCGATGAGGACAAGCTCGCCGACTGGCCGGCCACCAAGATCTGCCCGGTGGAGATGTCGCGGGATCGGCTGCGCGGGGCGCTGCTGACGCGCTGTCGAGAGGACCGGATCGAGCCGCCGAAGACGACCCGGATCGAACGCGTCCTGGGTGCGGCCGAGACGCTGTTCGAGCGGAACTTCACCCACAGGACCCTGAACCGGTTGTCGTTCGATGCGGTGGGCAAGCTGGAGGAGCTCATCACCGCGCCTCCTCCGCCGCCCGCTGCAACCTCTGATGACTCGGCCTCAGCGCAGGCCGCTGCTGAGCCGGAGGGACAGAGCCAGGCCGCCGCTGCCCACGAGGGAGGGCGGCGTGCGTTCTTGCAAGAGCTGAATGAGGACCCCGGTTCCTTCCAGCTGGACACGCTGCTGGCCGAGATCGTGAAGCTGGGCCGGGTCGAGGCGATCGGCCTGCCGGCCACCTTGTTTGCGGAGGTCTCCGAGAAGGTGGTGGCCGGGTGGCGGGCGCGGGCGATGAAGATGTACCCCTCCGACTTCAAGGCGGCCGAGGTGCCGGTGCGCGTCACGTTGCTGGCCGCGTTGTGCCATGTGCGGCAGGCTGAGATCACCGACGCCTGGTCGAGCTGCTGATCCACCTCGTGCACAAGATCAGCGTGCGGGCGGAGAAGAAGGTCGAGGGCGAGCTCAACGCCGAGTTCCGGCGGGTCCATGGCAAGAACAACATCTTGGTGAAGCTGGCCACCGCGGCGCTGGAGCTGCCGGAGGAGATCGTCCGCAAGGCGCTGTATCCGGTGGTGGGTCAGGGCACCCTGGAGGACATCATCGCCGAGGCCAAGGCGAACGAGAAGGTGTTCAACACCCGGGTGCGGACCAAGTTGCGCGGCTCCTACTCCCACCACTACCGGCGCGGCCTGCCCAAGCTGCTGCGGGCGGTGCGGTTCCGCTCCAGCAACGAGGTCTTCAAGCCGGTGATGGACGCGCTGGAGTTGCTGGAGCGCTACGCCGATTCCGATGCCGAGTTCTACGCCGCCGCCGAGGCGGTGCCGGTGGAGCACGTGGTGCCCGAGGACTGGCGTGATGCGATCCTCGACCCCGACACCGGCCTCATCGAGCGCATCCCGTATGAGCTGTGCGTGCTGGTGGCGCTGCGCAAGGCGATCCGGCGCCGGGAGATCTGGGTGGAGGGCGCCAACATCTGGCGCAACCCCGACCATGACCTGCCGCCCGATTTCGAGGACAACCGGGACGTGCACTACGAGGCGCTGTCCAAGCCCCGTGATCCGGCCGACTTCATCGCCGACCTGCAGAGGCGGCACGTCGCGGCGCTGGATCGGCTGAACAAGGGGTTGAAGAAGAGCACCACCGGCGGGGTGGGCATCACCAAGCGCCAAGGGGAACCGTGGATCAACGTCCCGTCCCTGGGCAAGCAGGTCGAGCCGGAGAACCTGGAGGCGCTCAAGGCCGAGATCGCCCGCCGCTGGGGCGTGATCGACCTGCTGGACCTGATCAAGAACGTCGACCACGCCACGAAGTTCACCTCCGAGTTCACCTCGGTGGCACGCGCACCGTCACCGACCCTGAGGTTTTGCGCCGCCGGCTGCTGCTGTGCACGTTCGGGCTGGGCACCAACATGGGCATCAAGCGGGTCGCCGACGGCACCGCGGTGATGGCCGGGATGGAGGCCGACACCGAGGTGGCGTTGCGTCGTGTCCGGCGGTTGTTCGTCAACCGCGACAACCTGCGCGCCGCGATCCGTGCCGTGGTCAACAAGACGTTGGAGGTGCGCGACTCCACGTTGTGGGGGCCCGGTACGGCGTGCGCGTCGGACTCGCGCAAGTTCGGCTCCTGGTCGGCCAACTTCATGACCGAGTGGCACCAGCGCTACGGCGGCGCCGGGATCATGGTGTATTGGCACGTCGAGCGTAAGAACGTGTGCATCTACTCCCAGGTGCGCTCCACCACCGACTCCGAGGTCGCCTCGATGATCGAGGGCCTGCTGCGCCATCTGACCAGCGCGGAGATCGACCGGCAGTACACCGATACCCATGGCGCCTCGATCGTGGGTTTCGCCTTCTCGCACCTTTTGGACTTCAAGCTGCTGCCCCGGCTCAAGAACGTCGGCTCGGCTCGGTTGTACCGGCCGGGCCTGACCGAAGCGGAGGCCTGGCCGCAACTGGAGAGCGTCCTGTCGGGCAAGACGATCGACTGGGAGCTGATCGCCAACCAGTACGACCAGATGATCAAGTACGCGACCGCGCTGCGGCTGCACACCGCCGAGGCCCACCAGATGCTGCGCCGCTTCACCCGCGGCGGCCCCAAGCACTCCACCTACCGGGCGATCGAGGAACTCGGACGGGTGATCCGCACCGTGTTCATCTGCGACTATCTCGCCGCCGAAGAGCTGCGCCGCGAGATCCACGAGGGCCTGAACGTGGTGGAGAACTGGAACTCCGCCAACAAGGACATCTTCTACGGCAAGGCCGGCGACCTCACCGGCGACGACCGCGAGAGCGTCGAAGTGTCCGCGCTGGCGCTCCACCTGGTCCAGGCCGCGATCGTCTACTTGAACACCCGCATGGTGCAGATCGTCTTGGCCGAACCGAAGTGGAGCAAGAAGCTCACCGACGCCGACCGGCGCGGCCTATCAGCCCTGTTCTGGACCCATCTGAACCTGTACGGCAAGTTCGAGCTCGACATGAGCAAACGGCTCGACCTCGGCCCAGACCTGGAGAGCCCAGACCTCGGCCCTGACCTCGGGCCGGGCCCGAAGCCAGAGCTGGCGGCCGGCCAGCCCGCCTGAACCGCTGCGCAACCACGGCGGCCCCTATGACTGCGTTACCGGCCGAAGCTGTCTTCACCGCCTTCTCAGGCACCCACTCCTCCGGTGGGCATCGGGCTGGGGCGGGTGATCAGGGCATCGGCTTCAGCCAGGGCGCGATAGACCGAGGCCAGGGAGGGGTTCTTGCCCGTGTTGATCCCTGTCTTGATGGTCAGCTTCTTGGCGATGTCGGGCACCGGCACGCCCTTGTCGCGTAGCGCCAGGGCGAAGGTGAGCATGTCCTCATCGAAGACCCTCGGCCGGCCGCTGTGTGGAGCGCGCGGGAGCTATTGCCCTTGGCCGCAGCCGCCTGGTGGCCCTCCAGGGTCTTCTCGCGGATGTAGTTGCGATCCAGCTGGGCGCCGACGGCCAAGATGGCGAACAGTATCGAGCCCATCCCTTTGGGGGTCATAGACGCCGACCAGCGGCCCGGTCAGCAGCTCCAGCTGGATGCCCGCTTCCTGCAGGGTCGCGGCCAGCGTCATTAGCTCGGCGGCGTTGCGCGCCAGCCTCTTCATCTCGTGCACGACCAGGATCACCGCCTGGTCCGGGGCGGCGCCCTTGATGTCGGTGCACAGCTTCAGGGCGGTCTCGAACTCCGGCCGGACCTTGATCCGGGTAGAGATCTTCTCGGAGAAGATCCGGCTAACCATTTCTGCGAAGGCCATGACCAGATCCATTCGGTGCCAGAGCGGGTTCGTCTATGCGGACTGCTGTCGGGAGGGCAGCCCAGCGTGAACTGACCTCTAAAAGAAGACCCGTTCACGTGCCTGTTGGACTGCGACCAGCCGAGCACCGCGCACGACGGGTCCGTCCACGATCGTGCTTGCCTGCACCCGTGGCCGGGCCAGGCACATGCCCGCGACGGCCCTTTGAACACGGCCGGCGAGTTCGTCGCCTCCAGCGGAGCCGACATCGCTGCCCAGCACGACGAGTTCAGGGTCGAGAACGGCGCAGATGGAGGCGACCCCCAAAGCGACCCGCCGAGCCAATTCGTCAAGGAAGGCCGCTCCCCGCGCGCTGCCTGCGGCGGCCGCCACGCTTTGCGCGGCATTCTCGGCCGCGACGTGGTGGCTGTCGGCGAGTTCTTGCACCGCCCGCCAGCCGACCAGGGACTGGAAGGCTGCCCCTACCTCATGACGGCTGCGATCGAAGCCGCCGTCGCTGACGGCCGCGCCGGGGACGGGCATCCAGCCGAGTTCGCCTGCCGCACCGGCTGCCCCGCGTAACAGCTGATCGCCTACCATGACGGCCGATCCAGGGCCGCGTCCGATCCACATGAGCACGAAGCTGCGCGCCGTGCTCGCGGATCCGAGCATGCGTTCGGCTATCGCGGCGAGATTGACGTCGTTGTCGATCGTGACGGGCAACCGCAACGTGCGGCGGAGGACTTCGATCACATCCCCGTGCCAGGCGGGCATGTCGTAGCAGAAGTGAATGCGGCTTGTCGCCGGATCGATGACGCCGGGCAGGGCGATGACGCACGCCTGCACCTGCGCCACATCGATCTTCGCGGTCCGAGCCAGGTGTTGCACGATCGTGTGCGTCGCTGCGGCCGGATCCGCGCTGACATCGGTCGCGACCGTCGTCTGCGCCAGCGGCCTGCCCGTGATGTCGGCGAGAACGGCGGTCGTCGTGTCCTGGTAGACCTCGATCGCGATCACATGGCCGCACGATGGGTTGAGCTCGTACAGGACCGCGTTAGGCCCGCGTCCGCCCCCTTGCGCGCCGGCCTCGATGACCAGGCCGCGCTCCTCCAACCGAGACAAGACGTGGCTGGCCGTCACCTTCGACAGCCCGGTCATCTCGCTCACCTGCGCCCGGGTCAGCGCTCCCGACGAACCCAGTAGCTGCAGCGCAGCACGATCGTTCAGCTCACGTAACAGACGCGGACGCCCCGGCTGTGTGGTCACGTGATCAATCCTGACCCTGCACAACGCCTCAGCGCAGCCGAAGCGGTAACGCACTCTCGCACCCTGACCACCTCCCAAGAGTCATCAGTCGAATGTTGACCTGACCGGGCTAACCTCAAGATCAGAAATTCAGGAAGTGTCGATGCCGTCGGGGCCCGGCCCGGTTGTCACTGCGCGTAGGAGTTCAGGGTCGAGGTCAGTGGCCCGAATCCGCGTTCCATCCCGCCTGGCCGGTTGCGCGCGAGCCAGCATTCCCGATATTTGGCGATCCACGTGGCGAGGTCCGCGCGCATCTCGGCGTCGCCGGGGGTCACCAAACCGGCGGCACGGCCCAGCCGCCAAGCTCCGTGCCGGGCCAGGCCGATGGCCGCGGCGAGTTCGCGGACCGCCAGCGAGCCGTCGGGCGAGTCCGGCCGGGCTCGGGTCAGGTCTGCCAGCGCCCGCTCCAACGTCGCGATGACCGCCTCGACGAGGCCGGTGTCGGGGTCGTGTGTGATCAGATGCCGCTGCTCAGGGATCAGCGCTGCCTGAAGGGGGCTGCTGTTGAACGAGCGCTGGCCGGTGCGGTCCCATACTCGCCCGACGGTGTCGAGCACGCCGCCGAGTACTCGGGCGTGGTCGTGAAAGACATACCGATCGAGTACGGCAGGCAGATCGAGATCCGCGTTGGCGGCGAGGCACCAACCGGCTGCTCCGCCGTACACGATGGGTGGATAGGAGGTGCAGAACGCCTGCAGGTGGCCGTTGTCGCCCCATTCCGACAGTAGGAGGCCCTCAGCACCGCTCGCCAGGCCGGTGCGAACAGCGTCGGTGATGTTGCCGATCGCGTTGTCGATCCGGCCGACGAGTGAGTTCCAGGTGCTGGTGCCTGGCGCGACGAGGAACGGCAGGCCGCTGTCCGGTAGGTCTCGCAGGGCCTCGGCGAAGCCGTCGAAGGCGATGTTGAGGTCGAGCTCGTCGACGAGCCGCTGGAAGTCCGGCGGGATCTGGATGCGCTCGCCCTCGGGCCGGGGGGACTCATAGGTCCAGGCAACGGCTGTGCAGCCAGGCGGGAGGCTGCGGGCGAGTTCAGGGTGATGGCTGATGAAATCCGCCCAGAACTGCACGCAGTAGCCCTGGGCGAGCAGGGGTTCCATCAGGCGTCGCAAGTGTTGGACGTAGACCTCGCCGGTGCCGAGTTCGGCGACTTGGGCGGCGCCGGCACCTCTGCCGAGTTCGAAGGGCTCGTCGCAGTTGATGTGGATCTGACGGCTGGTGAAGTTGGGGAGCAACTCGGCCAGCAGGCTGTGAACGAAGGCGGCGCTCTCCTCATCGGCCTTGAGGGTCCCAGCAGGTAAGGAAGTGCCGGCGATGGAGCAGCCGTCCGGGCATTCGGCGAGGTAGCGGTAGGCGTCGTGGGAGAGCCAGGCATCCAGGTGGGCGTGGGTGCACTGGTTGGGCACCAGCTCGATGCCGGCGTTGCCGCACAACGCGTCGAGGGTGCGGATCTCGGCGGCGGTCATGGGCGAGGCGTCACGCCAGACGTCCTGGTGGCCGGTGTAGGCGAAGGTGTGCTCGGTGTAGAGCTGGAGCTGGTTGAAGCGGGCCAGGCGTAGGACGCCCAGAAGGTGGCTGAAGCTCTCCATGGTGGGGACCCGGCCGCGGCTGATGTCGAGCAGGAAGCCCCGCACGGGGAAGTCGGGCCAGTCCTGGATGCGGACCGCGGGCCAGGCGCCGTCGCCTTGGGCGCGCAGTTGCTTAAGGGTCTCCCGGCCGTAGCGGAGTGCGGCGTCGTCGGCGTACCGCAGGACGATCTCCGGGCCGCTGGTGTCGATGGTGAAGCCCTGATCCGGAAGGCCCGCGTCGGGGATCTCGGCGATCGGAGCGGAGAGGGCGGCGCCGGCGCCGGCGACGGTCAGGAGCCGGGGGCGGGGGAACAGCTCGATCATCAGACTCCCTCGATGCGATCTGGCACGGAATCGGGTGTCTGTGACAGCATCTCCAATGTATCGACCAAGCGGTAGATTGCGTTATATTTTCGTTACTTTGGAGGTGTTGTGGTGCCGCAGAAGCGACGGAAGCGAGCCGACGAGCGGCGTGAGGACATCATGGCCGCCGCCGAGCGGGTCTTCGCCGAACGCGGCTACCGGGCCGGTTCGCTCGCCGCCATCGCCGAGGCGGTGGGCATCTCCAAGCAGACCTTGCTCCATCACTTCCAGACCAAGGAAGACCTCCTCGTCTGCGTGCTGGAACGCCGGGATCTGCGCAACCTGGAGATCGTCGCCGACTTGGGGCTGACGACCGAGGCGATGGCCCGGCTGGTCGATTTCAACCTCGACTGGCGTGGACTGGTGCACTCCTACACTGTGCTGTCGGCGGAAAGCGTCGCCGAGGATCACCCCGCCCACGAGTTCTTCACCGCCCGCTATGACCGCTCCCGCCACGAACTGGCCGACAACCTGCGTGCGGAACACGGCGACCGGTTGCCGGGGGGGCTGACCCCGGAGCAGGCCGCACCCTTGATCATCGCGGTCAACGACGGTCTGCAGCTCCAATGGCTGCTCAACCCCCGAGGCGTGGCGATCAGCGAGCTGTTCCGGGCCTTCCTGGCCACGCTCGTGCCAGGAGAACCGTCCGCGAGGACCTGACCGAACGCTGTCACCGCCAGGAAGCCGAGAAGTACCAGCCAGAGCAGCAGCACACCGCCCACGACCGCGGCCAGCGCCTGCCACACCTCAGCCATGTGCCGCCCCCTACGTGACCCCTCCCAGCTACGGACGAACGCTATCGGTCCGCCGCTGACGCGATCACGGCACTGGCACATCGTTCAACGGCCGTCACGCAGAGCTACTTTGCGGCTGGTGACGCGGACCCGAGTGGGGGGCCGCCGTCGCCGCCACGGGAGGCGGACGCATTCGCCCATGTGTCGGCGCTCGTATTCCTCCTGGGTGCGGTAGACGCTCATTCTTGCGGCCGGATTCGGGCGCGTTTAATGGTCGTGCCCGTAAGTTCTTCGGGGGCTATGCGGCGACGTTGAGTACGGCAGGCTGATGCTCGCCCGACCTTTTGGTGGAGATGGTGAGCCGCGTGGTTCTCTTACTCGAAGCCATACCGGCAGACCCGCACGTACCGCGTCCGGGCCAAATACGCGTCCGGCATAACCGGGGCGGCACCCAGTATGCTGCTGGCCATAACCGAGGCGACGCACCGCTTGCGGTTTTCGTTCCTCATCAGACCGGATCCGCCAGCCGGAATGAGACCACGCCCATGACCACACGCGACGAGGCGAGCGAAACGCGACCCCTTCGGTATTCCATCAACGTCACATTGGACGGGTGCTGCGACCATCGTGCAATTCCCCCGGACGAAGAACTGCATCGTCACCACACCGAGAACCTCAACCAGGCCGATGCACTTCTCTTCGGCCGGGTGATATACGAAATGATGGAGGCAGCGTGGTGACCGCCGGCGCCGACGGGGTCGAGACCTGTTTGTATGGAACCCTTCGCCCAGATGATCAATGCGGCAAAGAAATACGTCGTGTCAAGCGCCCTGGAGCGGGTCGATTGGAACGCGGAGCTCGTGCGCGGGGATCTGGGCAAGGCCGTTCAGCAGCTCAAGCAGGAGTCGGGTAAGGGACTGTTCGTGTCAGGCGTGACGCTCCCGCTGGCGTTGGCGGAGCTGGGATTGATCGATGAGTACGAGTTCGTGGTGCACCCCCGGCTAGCGGGCCACGGGCCGACACTGTTGGGGGGGGCTGTCGAAGTATGTCGACTTGAAGCTCGTGAGCCGGCTGGAGTTCGCCTCGGGGGCGGTGGCGATGCGGTACGAGCCGAGAAGGTAACCATTTGGCTCGTTAGCCGGCCACATCGTGGAGCCAGGTTGGCGGCTCTCGAGTACGTGTTCCCCAGTACTCCTCGCCACCGGTAGCGGCGAAGGCCGTCCAGGATCCGACCAATGCCTGAGCCAGCCAGACACCTCGCTGAACTCGCCTCCGCGCTGCACGCCGCGTACGTCCAGGTCGCCGCCGGGCTGCCGGGGAACGCGGCGCTGGAGGTGGTAGGCGGGAAGCTGAAGCTGGCCAAGCTCGGCAAAGCGGAGGAACCCAAGTTCATGCCGCCGTTCAGGCAACTGGTCACTGGTCAACGGCATGCTTACGAAGGTCGACTTTCCCGAGCTGCTGCTGGAGGTCGCCGAGCTGACGGGCATGCCGGAGGCGTTCACGCACATCTCCGGCGCCGGCTCCGGCATGGAGGGCTTCGCCACCAGCCTGTGCGTTGTGCTGCTGTCCGAGGCGTGCAACGTAGGCCTGACCCCGGTCATCAAGCCGGGCCTGCGGCAGCTGCGTGACCCGCACACCGATGACGAGAACGACGACGGGCAAGACTGAGCTTCACCGACCAGAAGGCTGGTCAGCGTGCGCGCCACCGCTCTGGTCAGTCGCCTCGCGGCGGTCGCAGCCGGTACTCGGCCTCGGGGGTCAATGTAACCGTGGTTCGTGAGCGGTGAGCCGGGCTGCGGAGGTGCCCAGCCCGGTCGGGCCGGTCGGAAACGCAGTGGCCACGAGTGGGGTGCGGGAGGTTCGCTGTGCTTGGAAGCGCTGTTCGACGAAGGGGTCCACGGGCTCGTCGCCGAAGATGTTGCTCAGGTGCGCGGTGAGGGCCGGCCGCAGGGGGATGCGGTGGCCGATCCGACGCTCGTGGTAGCGCTCCTGGGTCTGCACGAACAGGAAGCCCGCGTGCGCGTAGTGCACCAGGGCGTCGGGGGCGCCGCTGGCCACGAGGTCGTCGATGAGGTCGAGATAGACCGACTGGTAGGCCGTCTGCCGCTGTTGTGCGCGGTGCTCGTCGGCAGTGGGCTGGTAGAGGTCCAGCTGGTAGATGCCCATGGCGGACTTGCACAGGTCCATGGAGATGCCATCGCAGATGGCCGCGTCCGTGAGCCAGGTGTTCGAGCAGGGACCGGCGTCCCATAGCCGGGCGACCCCGAGCAAGCAGCCGTAGGGGTTGCCAGAGTACGTGTGGTAGATGACCGCGTCCCAGACTCCGGCCGAGTCGTTGAGGCGCGAGTGCATGCTGGAGCGCTCACGGCCGGACACGAAGTCGAGCTTCTCCGCGTACTGGAACAGGTACTGGCGGACGAGTGCGAGCAGAGCGTGCACGGCATCGTGCCCCCACCCCTGGTCGTCCAGCGCGGAGATGATGTCGCCGACCGTGCGGCCGTACATCCTGAACCGGCCCTGGACCAGGTCCAGCGGCGGGATGCACAGGTCGTCGCAGACCGTTGACACTCCGACATAGTGGAGGAATGCTGGCTGATCCGCATACCGTTCGCCACACCAGTTGGCCGCCCACTGGAGGGTATCCCGGCAGGTGTACATCGCGATGTCGGCGGCCGTCGTGTCGTTCTTGCGCCCCCAGTCCGTGTAGTCGATACGGGCGCCTTCGCCAGCGTCCGCCTGGGCGGCGGCCTCCCGCAGGACGGGCCACAGGTCCCTCTCGTGGGTCTTCGCCGTACCGGCCGCATAGCCCCCGCCACCCATCAGGAAGAACAGGTCGGCGGTGTCCTTGTTGTACGGGGACCGCCTCGACCGGGGAATTCCCGGCGGGGGTTCGCGTCTGGGGTAGTGCAGGTAGCCGCACCCGCTGGTGCTTGCGCACACCGGGCCGCACCACATCGCGTGCGACAGCTCCAGCAGCTCCGCCACCGCACGGGCCTCGGCCAGCTCGCGCAGTGCCTCGGTCGCCGAGCGGCGGTAGTGGAGCGTATCCCGGGCCACTGGGACGGGCCGAAGCCCGGAATGGAAGTCAGCGGTCGTGATCACCAAGGCAGTCTGTCAGAGGCCCTGGATCCGGGTGATCCGGTCGGCGAGGTCTGCCCGCTGCCAGGCAGTCAGCATGCCTTCCTGGGCGTAGCGGGCGGAGATCGGCAATGTCACAGCCATTCTGAGGAATGGCAGGCCCTTACATCCCGAAGCCGCCGCAGCTCACGCGCGGTGAACCGGCGGAAGAGGACCTTGCTGGGCCACTGCGGTCTATTGTGGGGCGGTGTACTCGATCTCGGCATGCTCGATGTAGGCGTCAAGCTCCGGGAGATTGACAACCACCGGGTCCACGCCGGAGCGCACCACAGCCCAGACCGTCTCGAACTCGGCGGAGGCGTTGATCTCCTGGTGAACGACGTGGGAGGGGATGAAAACGAAATCTCCGGGACCCGCTTCGGCTACGTACTCCAGCCGGTCTCCCCACCGGAACCGGGACGTACCGCTGATGACGTAGAGGACGGTCTCCTGGTCCCCGTGATGGTGAGCTCCAGTTACCGCGCCGGGCTTGACGGTGCTCCGGAATGCCGAAAGATGGGCCGCGTCCGGGTTGCGGGCGTCGAAAGCGACGTCGCGGATGAGCCCGGGTGTCTGCGCCGTATCGCCGTCGAGAGCGTCGCGGCGCGCGATCCTGATCTGCTTGCCGGCGGAGATGTCACTCATGACTGTGGTTCTCCAGCGTCAAAGGTGCTGTTCGTTCTTGCGGACCGCCCGCCAGGGCTTACCTCCGACCGTGAAGCGGAGCAGCCATACGATCGCCAGATCCATGAATCCGAGTGCGTTTTATAGCATTATATTCCGATTGTTGCCGGTTCACGCGCCCGCAGCACCCGCGCCATCCGGCGTGTCCGTGTGCTGGGCACCACCGCGCACCCGGCCGCGAGCTGGGTCGTGCAGGCCGTAGCGGTGTCACATGGAGTCTGATGGGTCGGCGAGGGCGTCGCGCAGGGCGGCGCGGGAGGCGATGCCGAGCTTGGGGAAGACCTGGTAGAGGTGGGTGGAGACCGTTCGCGGGGACAGGAAGAGGCGGGCGGCGATCTCTTTGTTGGTGTGGCCTGCCGCCGCGAGATGGGCGATCTGGCGTTGTTGCGGGGTGAGGGAGGCCAGGCCGGTCGCGGTGCCGGCGTGGCTGACGCCGGTGGCGCGTAGTTCCCGGTCGGCTCGTTCCGCCCAGGGGATGGCTCCCAGGCGGTGGAACGTCTGTGAAGCGCTCGCCAGGTGCAGGCGCGCGTCGGGGGTGCGTTTGGCACGGCGTAGGTAGGCGCCGTAGGTGAGCTGGATGCGGGCCAGGTCGAAGGGCCAGCGGTCGTTGCCGGGTTCGGCGATCGCCTGTTCCAGGGCGGTGGTGTCGGTCCGGGGGCCGGTGATGGCCGCGGCGGCCAGGACGACCAGGCGCAGGCGCGGGGAGAGCCGGTCGAGGCGGCAGGCGCGGGCCGCGGCGACGTGGGCCGCGGCATCCGCGCCGCGGCCGGTGTGGACGGCGGCCTCGATGAGGTCGTGGAACACCCACAGGGCGTGCGGCGCGTAGGGGGAGAGAGTGCCAGGCGGGCTGACGGCGGCGGCGTTGCGGAAAGCGGTCTCGAAGTCGGCCTGGCCGAGGGCGGCGAGGCCGCGGATGTGGCAGGCGTAGGCGCCGATGATCCCGGCGCGGCGGGGCGCGGCCCAGGCGTCCATGTCCCGGGCGGTGTCGGTCGCCTTCCGGAAGTCGCCGCGGGCTGCGGCCAGCAGGGCATCGGTCAGGCGGCCCGGCCAAGTCAGCAGGTCGTAGCCGTGGGCCTCGCACAGGTGAAGGCCCTCGTCGATCAGCTCCTGGGCTTCGTCCCACCGGCCGGTGTGGAAGGCGTCCTGTCCGAGCAGGAACAGCGCCTCGATCGCCGAGCTGACCGCGCCGCCTTCACGGCCGTGCTGGATGACCCGCTGGAGGGCCTCCCGGCACCGGGAGAGCCGGTCGAGGTAGGCCACGGCGATGCCGGTGCGGATGATGCGGGCGGAGCTGACCTCGTGGCCGAGGCTCGCGACGGCGGCGTCGGCGCGGGCCAGCATCTGCGGGCTGAGGCGGGCCGGATCGCCGAAGGCGTGGGAGAGGATCACCAGGAGCTCCGGCGGGCGCGGCCTCAGGCGCTCGACGGCGCTGTGCAGGGGCGGCCACAGGTCGGCCCGGCCACCGAAGAAGCAGACCATGAGCAGGGTGTACAGCACTTCGATGACGACGATGTCGCCCGCGTCGCGCGAACCGTCATGGTCCTGGATGGCGGTGATCAGCACCCGATGAGCGGTGTCGACGTCGCCGTCACCGTGGAGGAGGTGAAAGGCGCGGGCGCCGGCCACCGATAGCAGGTCGCCGGGGCCGGGGTCGGCGAGGCGGGCCTGCTCCAGCAGGCGGGGAGCGTCACGCAGGTCACCGGTGACGAGGGAACCCAGGTAGGCGGCTTCGGCCAGCCGTCCGCTGCGGCCCTTCCCCAAGGGGCTGAGCTGGGCGGCGCGCAGCAGCTGGGTGACGGCGCCGACGGAGTCGCCTCGCCGGAGGTTGGCGATGGCGACCTCCTTGAGGAGGGCGGCGACCTTCTCGTCGGGTTCCTCGGTGGCCTCGCCCAGGTGCCAGGCGTGCCGTTCGGGCCGGTCGGCGAGGCGGGCGGCGAGTTCGGCGTGGGCGCGGCGGCGTTGCTCGCTGGTCGACAGCTCCACGATCGCCGACTGGATGAGGGGGTGGCGGAACGTCAGCCGTTCGCTGGACTCGTCGGCGCTCACCAGACCGGAGCGTTCGGCGGCGTACAGGCCCCCGCCGCCGCGGTCGGCGTCGATCGCCCGGACGAGGCGCAGGTCGCCCGTGCCGTCCAGGGCGGCCAGGAGCAACAGTTCGACGACCTGTGAGGGCAGCGCCCGAACACGGGAGGCGAAGACGGTTTGCAGCCGGTGGCTGAGGGGCAGCGCCGCCGGGAGGGTCCCGGCGGCGGTGGTCAGGTCGCCGAGGGAGACGGGCAGTTCCAGCAGGGCGAGCGGGTTCCCTAGCGACGCGTGCAGCAGCCGCCGCCGCACGCGCGGGGTCATCACGGGATAGCGGCTGGTCAGCAGTTCGGTCGCCGCCTCCTCCGAGAGGGGATTCACGTACACGACCGGAAGGTTGCCCACGTCGAAGAAGCTGGGTTCGCCGGTCCGGCAGGCCGCGACCAGGCCCACAGGCAGGCCGGTCAGCCGGCGGGCCACCATGCCGAGCACGAGCGCGCTCGCGCGGTCCAGCCACGGCAGGTCGTCGACCACGAGCAGCAGCGGCTGCTTGTCGGCCGCCGCCCGCAGCAGCTCCAGGACCGCGCTGGCGACCAGGAGCTGCGCGGGCGGCGCCCCCTCGCCCAGGCCCAGCGCCACGTTCAGCGCCCCGGCGAGCATGGGGCTCAGCCGGGGCGCCTCGTCGAGGCACGGGTGGAGGAGCTGGTGGAGGGCGGCGTAGGAGATGTCCGCCTCGAACTGCGAGCCGGTCGCCCGCAGCAGCCGGATCCCCGAGCCGGTCGCGAGGGCGGCGGCCTGGTCCAGCAGGGACGTCTTTCCGACGCCCGGGTCACCGGCCAGCAGGAGCGCCTCCCCCGCCCCCTCGGCGATCCGGTCGACGAACCGGCGCAGTCGCTGGATCTCCGGGTCACGGCCGATCAGATTCGCCGCCGGATTGTGGCGCGCGCCGAACCCGTCCATCCCCCGACCTTCCTTCGTGTGCTGGAACCTGTCCAGCCCGTACGGTCGCCATGATCTCCGACGGACGGTGACGGCTGTGGCTTTACTGGCCGGTGACGGTTGTGGCGGCCTGGGCGATGACGGCGGCTACGGCGGCGGGGTTGGACACGTAGACGGCGTGGCTTCCCGGGGTCTCCGTGACGGTCGAGCCGGCCCGTTCGGACATGGCGCGCTGGGCGGGCGGGGGGATCATGCGGTCGTCGGTGGCGACCAGGTACCAGGACGGCTTGGTCCGCCAGGCCGGTTCGGAGACCGCGCCGCCGAGGGCGTCGACGCCCCACGGCACCTGCGAGTCGGCCATGAACGCGGCCTGCGCCGCGGGCAGGTCGGCGGCGAACGATGCGGCGAACTTGTTGCGGTCCAGGAACAGGAACCCGTTGACCGGGGGCAGGATCGGCGGGACCGGCGCGCCGGGCGGCGGGTCGGCGATCAGCGAGCTGACCGACTCGCCCTTGTCGGGGGCGAACGCCGCGATGTAGGCGAGGGCGACGACGTTGGGGTGGTTGCCCGCCTCGGTGATGACGACGCCGCCGTAGGAGTGACCGACCAGAACGGCCGGTCCGTCCAGGCCGTCGAGGATCTGGTGGGTCGCGGCGACGTCGCCGGCCAGCGACAGGGTCGGGTTCTGCACGACGGCCACCCGGTAGCCGTCAGCGGTCAGGTGGTCGTAGACCCCCTGCCAGCCGGAGCCGTCGACGAAGCCGCCGTGCACCAGCACGATGTTCTTTACGTCCGGACCTGCGTTCACGGCATTGCCTCCTTCGCCCGAGATTCGGCCCCGGGCTCGATCGGGGAGATGTCCGGAACGCTAGACGGGCACGAAGGTCCTTGATTGCGTCAAATGACGTAGTTTCCGGTGGCGAAGGCGGCCGGGGTTTGTGGAGGCTTCGGCGTGCCCTGAGCCGCGCTGCGTGACCCTTCGGCGGCTCACTGCCGACCCGCTAAGGATGATCAAGCGAGGATCCGCAGGTTATGGAACAGCGCGCCTGTCGACAATGGCATCCGCGCAGGTCATCCGGCTTGCCGACTTCTCTGGGTGTGCGCCCGTTCCGGCTGTCGGAAGGACCCGATCGCGGCAGAATGATCACTGGTGCTCTTTCGTCCGCTCCTCTCGACCGCTGCCTGCTCTGGAACGAACGCCACCTACGGTAGGCCCTGCGTGAGTGCGAACGGTTCTACCACCGGCACCGCGTCCACCAAGCCCTGGTCCGAGCCGCGCCGCTGCGTATGATGCTGATCGCCGGCGGTGCCGACCGGATGTGGCCGTCCCTGCGCTTCGCCCGCGAACTGGAGGCCCGGCGCCTGGCGGCCGGGCACGAAGCGATGCTCATCACCCGGGCCGATGCCGGCCACCGGATCGTCTTCCCAGGTGAGGTGGCACCGCCCCCGTCCACCCGCTTCGACCATGGCGGCACCCCCGAGGCCGGCGCGGCGCTGGGGGCCACCGCTTGGCCGCACGTACTGGCAGTCGTCCGCGGCATCTGACCGGCACGGCGTGGGTGAGGTCGACTCATAGCAAGATCACTACGGGGCTTGCGGAGTCGTGGTCATCCACGATCAATCACGCGCGCGAGGAGAAACTCGGCGATCTTGTGCTCGCGGTGTCCGAGATGATCAATACCCACCATGATCTGGCCCTGTTCTCCTGACACCTCGTCCGGCCTGCTACCGCTACTTCCATCCCTTGGTGGAGGCGATCGCCGAGGTCACCAGCCTGCTCACTGCTGTGACTATCGAGACGGCTGCCTACCCGTGGTCTGGACGTGGTTGTGCGGTGCCGTTTGAGGTTGTTTCGGGTTTGGTGTGCAGGACTTCGCGGGCCTGTTCGGCGGCGCGGGTGATGCTCTCGCTGATGAAGTCGAGGAAGCGGGCGATGTTCTCCAGGCGGGTGGCGGCCGGGGTGCGGGGGCCGAGAATGGCGACGCCTTGGCGTGCGGTTTCGACGAGTTGGTCGTTGGATCGGGCGCTGGCGATCGTCGCCTGGTAGAAGAGTTCGTCGTCGACGACGTAGCGGTCGCGGCGACGTTCGTCACGTTCCCGGCGGACGAGGCTCTGGCTCTCCAGGAAGGCGATCGCTTTGGAGATGGACGCCGGGCTGACCTGGAGGCGCTGGGCGAGTTGGGACGCGGTGAGGCTGCCCGCGTCGGTGGTGAACAGGCAGGTCAGCACCCGGGCCGTCATCTTGGGCAGGCCCGAAGCCATGAGGACGGTGGTGAGCGTCTCCTCGTACTCGGCCACGGCCTCGGCGTCGCGTCCGTGTGGCTGGCGGACTGACTCCGGCCCGCGGGAGGAGGCGGGCCTGCGCCGGTGAGCGCGGCGTTCGGTGGCTCGGTGGGCCAGGTCCGCGCGGTAGGCGGTGGGGCCGCCGTTGCGCATCACCTCACGCGTGATCGTCGAGGTCGGACGGTCGAGGCGTCGGGCGATCTCGGCGTAGGGGAGGCTGTCGGCCAGCCCTAGCGCGATCTGCTGGCGTTCCTGCTGGGTGAGCCTGCCTCCTGGCATCGCGATCTCCTTGGTGATCCTTCGTGGTGGTCCCCGAGTCCCCCACCATAGCGTTCACTTCTCACCCATTGCAATGATCGAGACGGTCGCCGTTGCATTACCCTCAAGTCCGTTGCAACGATTTCGCCTGACTCACCTGCGTAAATATCGATCGAGCGCAACGGAAGCGTTGCCGAATTTTGGAAAGCAACGTAGCGTTTCCGGCAACAGAAACAACAAGTGAGCACCGGAGAGCACGATGCAGAAGTTCGACACCCCCGCCCCGATCTCCGCCGTCCTGGCCATCCCCGCCGGACGCATCCAGTTCATCGCCGCCGACCGCGCCGACACCACCGTCGAGGTCCTGCCCGCCAACCCCTCCAAGAGCCGCGACGTTCAGACCGCGGAGCAGACCACCGTCGCCTACGCCGACGGCGTCCTGCGGATCCACACCCCCGAGCCCAAGAACCAGCTTTTCAGCCCCTCCGGATCCCTGGAGGTCACCGTCCAGCTGCCCGTCGGCTCGCGCATCGAGGCCAAGACCGCCAGCTCCGAGCTCCGCGGCGTCGGCCGCCTTGGCGACGTGGCCTTCGAGGGCGCGTACCGGCAGATCAAGATCGACGAGGCCGCGAGCGTCCGCCTCACTGCGATCGACGGCGACGTCGAGATCGGCCGGCTCAACGGCCCCGCGGAGATCAGCACCGCAAGGGGCGACATCAGGATCACCGAGGCCGTGCGCGGCACGGTCGTGCTCCGCACCCAGTCCGGCGACATTTCGGTCGCCGCCGCCGCCGGCGTCTCGGCCGCCCTGGACGCCGGCACCAGCTACGGCCGCATCAGCAACGCCCTCAAGAACGATGGCACCGCCGAACTCGACATCCGCGCCACCACCTCCCACGGCGACATCACCGCCAGCAGCCTCTGAACGACGATCCGGCCGGGTCCACCGCGATCGAGATCGAAGTCCCCGTAGCAATCGCGGAAACCCAACGAAGCTGTCGCCTTCCTCGCATCTGACGGCGCCAGCTACATAACGGGCAACAATCTGATCGTCGCCGGCGGCATCGGCGTCCACACCCGCCCCGTGTAGGTGATGGCGGCGGCCGCAAGCCGATCAGCCCCCCCGTGAGCTTCTGACACTCCGCCATCGTCCTCGTCCAGCTCTGATATCGAACGAATCCGGCATTATCTCTTCGTCCCGCACAGCAGTTCTCGGCGGCGAGCCGATGCAGCGTGTCGCGGGGCTTGAGCAGCAACCGAACGGCCGGTGACGTTAAGGAGCCCGGCGGACGCCTCCTATCGTCACTGGCCGTTCCGATGCAGCATCGCCGGCCGCGGCGTAGGCGGCGTCGAGGCGCTCGAACGGGCCTGGACCGTCGTGCGGCTTCGGCGGGGCGTCGAGGTGGCGGACGCGAAGCTCGTCCATGAGCTCCTCGATGAACGCCGGACCCTCATCGCGCATGAGCTGCTGCCGGCTCCGGAGCTCGTCGCTGCCTGGGCGCCAGTCGAGGCCCCAGTTGCCGAGAGCAAAGATGATCGGAAGAGTCTGGATGCCGGTTTCAGTGAGGCTGTAGCGAGCGCGCTGCCCCCGCGCGGCGGTGCCGCGGGTGAGGATCCCTGCCTCGACGAGCCGTACGAGGCGGTCGGCGAGGATGTTCGAAGCGATGCCCTCGATCGACCCGGTGAGCAGCGCCCGAAAGTAGCGGCGGTCGCCGAAAATGACGTCGCGAAGCACGAGCAACGACCAGCGATCTCCGAGCACCTCGACGGCGGCGTTGATCGGACACCCGGACCGTGGTTCCACGATTCCTCCTTGACAGGTATTTCGTCCTCAATATAGTAGTTGCAG
Source organism: Microtetraspora glauca (assembly GCF_040656155.1). NCBI lineage: Bacteria > Bacillati > Actinomycetota > Actinomycetes > Streptosporangiales > Streptosporangiaceae > Microtetraspora > Microtetraspora glauca. The sequence goes on along the minus strand of NZ_JBFALK010000015.1, from coordinate 104,241 downwards.
AACGCAACCACTATATTGGAAGAGGAGATGATGGGCCACTTCGTATATTGGATGAACGTGTCCCTCGACCTGCGGATCGAGCAAGTTCCGGGAGACAACGGCGCGGGCGAGTGGCTGCGCATCGGCGAGGAACTGCACCGCGAGTTCAATGCCCGGGCGCGGGCGCTCGCCCTGATGGTCCAGGGCCGGGTCATGTACGAGACGATGGAGGAGTACTGGCCACGTGCGCGCGAGGACGCGTCGCTGCCAGATGTCATGCGTGAGTACGGCGAGATCTGGACCGCCAAGCCCAAGGTGCTCGTCTCCCGCACCCGCCACAGCGCCGATCACAACACCCGGATCATCGGCGGAGACGACGCGATCGAGCAGCTCGCCGCGCTCCGGGCCGAGACCGACGGCACCATCGGGGTTGGCGGCGCGGCAATCGCGACGCAGCTTCTCCGGGCTGGGCTGCTTGACGAGCTGCTGCTCTTCACCCATCCCGCCATCCTCGGCTTCGGCAGGCCGCTGTTCGACGATTACGACCTGCCGATCGACCTCGACCTGCTGGAGCAGCGATCGTTCGAGCAGGGCGTCACGATGCATCGCTACGCCATCCGGGATGAAAGGGAGGCGAGCTCGTGCTGAGGCAGGTCGCGGAGGGTGTGCTGGTCCACGAGAGCGAGTTCTGCCAGAGCAACGCCGTTGTCGTGCAGGACCAGGGTGGCGTATTGCTCATCGACGCCGGGGTGCTGGGCGACGAACTGGCCTGCCTCGCGAATGACCTGTCCGATTCGGGCCAGACCGTTGCGGCAGGTTTCTCGACGCATCCTCATTGGGATCACCTGCTCTGGCACCCCAGGCTCGGCGCGGCGCCCCGTTACGGCACCGCACGTTGCGCGGCTACTGCGCGAGATCGCCTGTCGGGTGGGGTGGATGCGGTCGCAAAGGCCGTCGGCATCCCCGAGGAGGTACCGCTGGACCTGCTCGGCCTCATTACCGGCCTGCCCGCCGAGACGACGCAGATCCCTTGGGATGGCCCCGGGATCCGGATCATCGAGCATCAAGCGCATGCTCCGGGACATGCGGCGCTGTTGATTGAGGAACGCGGGGTTCTCGTCGCCGGCGACATGCTCTCTGATGTCTTGATTCCCATGCTCGACCTGAACGGCGCCGTTGACCCGATCGAGGACTGCCTCGCCGCGCTGCGGCTGCTGGAGGGCGTGGCGGGCGACGTCGATGTCTTCGTCCCGGGCCACGGGTCCGTCGGCGGAGCTGACGAGGTACATGCCCGGATCGACCAGGATCGGGCGTACCTGCACTCCTTGCGTGACGGCCGTGCTCTCAGCGACCCGCGGGTCGGCCCATCGGCCAAGGACGGCTGGGAGTGGGTGGCCGGCGTGCACGAACGGCAACTCCAGCGGCTCGCCCAAAGAGGCGAGCGCGACGGGGCGCCCCGCTAGCGATCGGTGTGCGACACAGCCAGTACGCGCGGGTCACCGTCGGGATCTGCGGCAGCGGCACGACGTCCTCCAGGGTGGTCGGGCTGGTCGGCGGGGGTTGCCCTCCGCGGCGGCGAGCTGGGCGTCTGCGAGGGTCTTATGGACGACACCGACGGAGACCTTCACTCCGGCGGCGATGGTGCAGATGGATTCTCCGCGCTGCGGGCCAGGGAGTGGCGGTTCTCCTGCAGGTTGCGGATGTCCTTGATGTCGCGGCGGTAAGTCTCGTCCACGTCGATGAACTGGAGGATGTGCGGGGTCTTGAAGATCCGGCCGTAGTTGGCGATCGCCTCGCCGAGGGCGGTGGGGTGGCTGTCGCGCTGGAGCATGGTGACGACGTCGTAGGCCCGTACGGTGCCGGTGTAGATGGAGGCGACCACGCGGAGATGTCGTCCCCGTTACGGCGATCTTGCGCAAGTCGATCTTTCCCGGGCAAGGGTGTTCAAGGGCTCGTAGTCGGCGGACGGGAAGGAACAGTCCGCCGAACGCTCCGATTTGCCGCGAGCCCTCTCGCCATAGGTAACGTGCCGCCACGCTGTCCCCAGTTCAGTGATGACCCGCCGCCAGTACCACTGGGTGGCGAACTGGCCATTGAGGCCCTCCGCTCCCGAACATGTCCCCAGCCGCCAGGTAGCGGAATGAGAGATCACGATTACGGTTCGTGATCGTTTCTGAGCGGTGAATGTGGCTGGTTGGGTGGGGCTTCTGCTTGATCGTGTTCGTGTCGGAGACGGTCGGGTGGAGGGGCGGGGTTCGGGTGCGTCGAGAGTGGGAGCGGGAAGAGCTGATCGCGGCGTGGACGCTGCTGGACGGCGACTGGGAGCTGGTGGGGAACAAGACGGGGCGACCCGTCTGGGATTCGGCCTGATGCTGAAATTCTTCGAGCAGGAGGGCCGGTTCCCGCGGCACGTGGGTGAGCTGCCCAAGGCCGCGGTGGACTACGTGGCCGGCCAGGTGAAGGTCGAGCCGGCGTTGCTGGCGGAGTACGACTGGTCGGGCCGGTCGATCGAGCGGCACCGGGCCCAAATGCGCGAAGCGCTGGGGTTCCGGGAGTCGACCCGGGCGGACGAGGACGTGCTGGCCGAGTGGCTGGCGGACAAGATCTGCCCGATGGTGTTCACGGAGGAGGGATTGCGTGCGGCGCTGCTGTCCCGCTGCCGGACGTTGAAGATCGAGCCACCGGGCAGGGTGGAGCGGATCGTGGGGAAGTCCGACCCCGGGCGGCTGGGGCTGGAGACGCTGCTGGAGGAGATCGTCAAGCTACGGCGGGCCAAGGCTCTGGGGCTGGCGGCGGATCTGGGGTCCTGGTAGTCCTGTAGGAATTTCCGTCGGATACGCCTCTGAGCTGGGGTTAAGCGGGGGCCGGTGATCGCCTTCGGAGGCGCTGCCACTACGTTCGGACCGTTTGTCCAGGTTCGCGCGTTGAGTGGGGTTTCGTGTCACAGAAGATGTTCACGGCCGAGCAGCTGGAGCAGCTGCAGTCGTTCCCGGAGATCAGCCGGGAGGAGTTGATCAAGCATTTCACGTTGACGTCGGCGGATCAGGCGTTCGTGGACCCGGGACGGGGCCGGGGCCCAGGCGACAAGCTGGGGCTTGCCGTCCAGCTGGGGACGTTGTCCTGGCTCGGGTTCGTGCCGGATGATGTGGCGTCGGTGCCGCCCGCGGCGGTGGCCCGGTTGGCGGAGCAGTTGCGGCTGCATCCGGGAGCGTTGCAGGCGACACTCTTGAGGGTGTCCGTTGCGTCTCTGTGTTCGAGCGTGGACTTGCCCGCCTGGTAGCGCACGAAGTCGACCACCTGGCGGGGAGGCTGTTTCGGGCCAGAATGCGCCCCGGGGTAGATCCGATCTCGGTCAGGGAGTATCGCGGTGCCGGGGCGGCCTGGAGCTATGAGGCATGACCGCTGCGTCGATCCTCAGCGGTGCGGTGGCTCGGAGAGTCTGCGGCGGATGGTGTCCATCTGATCGGTGGAAGGACTGATGGCCGCGATCGTGTCGCCGTCGCTGCGCGTGCCAACGATGATGACAGGGCCACGGAGGGCGAACTGGGCTGTAGGATCCGCAGATCTGTGTCGGATGGCAACGTCTGGACCTGCGCTTGGTGGAGAGTCCGCGTGATCTGTCGGGTGTGCTGGTCCGCGCGGGCGTGTCGAATCCTCTCGTCATGTCGGCCCGCTTGAAACCGCTCGCGTCCTACCGCGGTGAGCCGTAGACCTTGCGGCTGCGCCAGCGCACCGAGCCGTTCTCCACGCTCCCGCCGGCCACCCCGCGGCGCGCCCATGGCGATTGGTCCCACTCTGGAAGGACTTCGTCAGTCCGCTTGCTCAATCGTCCCGACCTCTTGCCCGATCCCGCCTTCATGTCGCAGGGTGCGGGGACGAGCCCCTTCGAGGCGGTGATGCCGCAGTTATGCTGGGCAGTCGTGACCAGCGGTGAACTCTTCGGCCGCCACGCCGAACTCAAGGAGCTGTCCGGCTTCCTCGGCAGAGCCCGGCAGCAGGGCGCGGCGCGGTTGATGTGGGGCGAGCCCGGGGTGGGCAAGTCGGCGCTGATGGCCGCCGGAGCCGAGATCGCCATCACGGCGGGCATGCGGGTGCTGCGAGCGTCCGGCTCCGAGTTCGAGGTCGACATCAGCTACTCCTGCCTCAACCAGCTGCTCCTGCCGTTGACCGCCGAGATCGAGCGCTTGCCGCCCGGGTTGCGCGAGGCGCTCTCCGTGGCCCTGGGTCTCGGCGTCGGCGCCCCCACGGATGCCCTCCTGGTCTGCAACGCGGCCCTGCTGCTGGTCAAGACCGCGGCCGAGGACGTGCCGCTAGCCCTGCTAGTGGATGATGTGCAGTGGATCGACCGGGCCAGCGCCTTCGTGCTGGGATTCGTCGCGCGGCGCCTGGAGGGCGTCAGGGCCGGCCTGCTGATCTCGGCGAGAACGGGATCGACGAATTTCCTGGATCCGCGGGGATTCACCGAGACGGTGGTCCAACCGCTCGATCGCGAGGTGGCCGGGCAACTGGTCGACGCCCATTTCCCGGAGATGCCGGGGCGGATCCGGCAGCGGCTGCTCGACCTGGCGCAGGGCAACCCGCTGGCGCTGGCCGAGTTACCGGCCACCCTGCTGGGCGCCGCGCGCGAGGACAGCGGGCACCCCGAGCTGGTGCCGCTCAGCGACCGGCTCCAGGCGATGTTCGCGGGCCGGATAGCGGATCTGCCGGACTCGACCCGCAGGATGTTGCTGCTGGCCACCTTCGAGGGCACCGGTGACGTCCGCGTCCTGCGGACCGCCACCGGTGATGGGCTCGCGGAGCTCGCACCGGCCGAGCGGGCGCAACTGGTGCGCGTGGACGACGCCACGGCGCGGATCGCGTTCAGGCATCCGCTGATCCGCTCGGCGATCGTGGCGGGCGCGACGCACGAGGAACGCCGCAACGCGCACCTGGCCCTCGCCGACGCTCTGGCAGGCGATCAGGTACGGCGGGCATGGCACCTGGCCGCGGCCACGGACGGCCCGGACGAGAGCGTGGCCAGGTCGCTGGAGGAGTCGGCGCATCAGGTCATGCTGCGCGGCGACGCATTCGCGGCGGTCGCGGCGCTGATCCGCGCCGCCGAGCTGAGCGTGCAGAGCAGCGACCGGGGCCGGCGGCTCTCGGAGGCCGCCTACATCGGTGCCGAGGCGAGTGGCGCCATCCATGACGCCCGCACGCTCCTGACCAACGCCCGGCTGGCGAGCACGGACCCTGCGGGCTCGCTCCACGCGGCCAACGCCGCCGCCTTCCTGATGCTCAACGGGGAAGGCGATGTCGCCACCGCGCACCGGCTCCTGGTCGGCGCCATAGAGACCGCCGGGCACGGCTACCAGGCCGGGGACGCGGCCCTCATCGAGGCCCTGCACACGTTGATGTTGCTGTCCTGGTACGGCAGCGCCCCGGAGTACTGGCAACCCTTCTACCGGGCCCTGCGCAGGCTGGAGCCACGACCGCCCGATGTCCTGGCGCTGGCGAGCCAGACCTTCCCCGATCCGGTCCGCGCGGGCAGGGCGGCGCAGTCGAGCAGCCAGGCCATCCTGAGCACGCTCGCCGATGAGAGCGACCCCACCCGAATCATGCGCATCGGCACCGCCTCGGTCTACCTGGACCGCCTGGGCGACTGCCGCGAGTCCTCCTGGCGCCTGGTACGGCAGGGCCGGGAGGGCGGTGCGCCCCGGCGGCACCTCGGCGCGCTCATGCACCTGTGCCTGGACGACTACCTCGTCGGCCAGTGGGCGCAGGCCGAACAGCTCGCCCTCGAAGGGCAGCGGATCTGCGACAGCACCGGCTACTCCTTCTTCGCGTGGTACTTCCTGTACAACAGGGCAATCGTCGCCGCCGGGCAGGGCCGCTTCGACGAGGCGTCCGCGCTCGCCGACGAGATCACGCACTGGGCACTGCCGCACGGGGTGACGGCCGCGACCCTGTTCGCCCAGCATCCGCGGACGCTGGTGGCGCTGGGCCGGGGCGATTTCGACGCAGCCTTCCAGCATGCGGCCGCCATGAGCCCTCCCGGCGTCCTGGCCTCACACGTGCCGCACTGCACCTGGGTGATGTTCGACCTGGTCGAGGCGGCCATGCGGACCGGGCGCACGGTGGAGGCTCGCGCCCACGTCGAGGCCATGCGAGCCGCCGATGTCGCCGGGCTGTCGCCTCGGATGGCGCTCATCCACGCGGCGGCGGAGGTGCTCCTGGACGACGCGGCGGTGGGACGACTGGAACATCTCCTGACCTCACCTGAGACTGAACGCTGGCTGTGGGACGCCTCCCGAGCTCGGCTCGTCCTCGGCGAGAAGCTACGCCGGAGCAGGTCGGCGGCCGAGGCCCGGCGGTATCTCGGCGCGGCGCGGGCTGGATTCGCGGCGATGGGCGCAGAGCCGTGGCTTGAGCGCACGCGGCGCGAACTGCGGGCCATCGGCTACCGATCAGCCGATGCGGGCACTGCCTCGCTGACGGCCCAGGAGCTGCAGATCGCCCAGCTCGCGGCGAGTGGCCTGACCAACAAGCAGATCGCCGAGCGGCTGTACCTGTCGCACCGGACGGTGGGCGCGCACCTGTACCGCATCTTCCCCAAGCTGGGGGTCACCACGCGGGCCGGGCTCAGGGATGCGCTGTCGTCGGATTCGGAGGCTCGCTAGCCAGGCCGTACTGCGCGCGTAGCTCGTCGGCCTGGGCCTCCTTGTCCTCCAGGAGCCGCTCCAGCAGGCGCCGGCTGGTGGGATCGTCGGCGCCCAGCCAGCGCACCGCCTCCTGCAGGGTCTGCACGAGGATCCGGGCGCCGACGAGGTCCTGCGTCACGAGGCCGGTGAGGTCGCCTTCGGCGAAGGTCTGGAAGGTGAGGCGCGACCAAGCGGGCAGGTGCTGCGGGTCGTACTCGGCGGCGGATCCGAGCTGTCCGATGCGGGTCGCCAGCCGGCGGGCGCCGAGCCGGTCGCGGTCTGCGCAGCCGTACAGGAAGTCCGCGAGCGGCCGGTGCGTGGGCGCGCGGACGAGCACCGCGTGCTGCTCGAACTGCAACGAGGAGACGACCAGGCTGGCCAGCAGCGTGTTCAGTAGGTGCGCGACTGCGGTCAGCTCGGCGCGGTTGGACGGGGTGACCGGCCCGTCGTCCAGGTCGAACAGGGCTCGGTCGCGCAGTTCGCGCGTGCGCGGCGCTGAGGGAGTCGTCACGGATCGATGGTCGGGCGTCCGGCGCAGCCGTGCATCTGTCGAATGACCTAATCGGCGGGGCCGCGAATTCTCGGAGTCGCATGACAGATGTGGCGTGACGGCCCGGGTGCGGAAGGTAGGGGCACCCGAACGAACCAGGAGCGATCAGATGTCGATCACCCACGGCTTCCACGCCACCATGACCGCGCTACCCGGCAGGGGCGACGATGTGGTCAAGATCCTGCTCGACGCGCCGTCCCTGCCGCACGAGGACTGCGTCGTCTTCCTGGTCGGCCGCTCGGCGGCCGATCCGGACGTCATCCACGTCACCGAGGGCTGGGCCAGCCCCGAGGCCCATGCCGGGTTCTTCGCGAGCGAGGAAGCACAGGCCTTCGTCGCGAGGCTCGCGCCGCTGCTGGCGGGCGAGTCGCAGTACACCGATGAGGTTCCCGTCGGCGGCAAGGCCGTCCTGTGAACGCCCACCGGCCCGCCCTCGACGCCGAGCTGCGCACGCTCCTCGCCGACCTGGCGCTGCCGTCGGAACTCAACGCCGAGCTGCTCGCCCAGCTCCGCACGATCCCGCCGACGCCGCTCGCCACCCTTCTCGACGGGCGCGACGCCGAACACCGGGAGATCACCGCACCCGTTCCGCTGTCGATCCTCAGCCCGAAGAGCCCGCGTCAGGCGCCCTGTGTCTACTGGATGCACGGCGGCGGCATGGTCATGGGGGATCGTTTCTCGCAGATCGACATCCCCCTGGAGTGGCTCGACGAGTTCGGCGCCGTCGTCGTCTCCGTGGAGTACCGGCTGGCGCCGGAAGCCACCGGGACGAGCCTGGTCGAGGACTGCTACAAGGGTCTGCTCTGGATCGCCGAACACGCCGATGAGCTGGGCATCGACCCGGACGGCATCATCGTGGCCGGTGCCAGCGCCGGTGGCGGCCTGGCCGCCGGGCTCGCCCTGATGGCGCGCGACCTGGACGGTCCGCCGATCGCCGGGCAGGTGCTGATCGGCCCCATGCTGGACCACCGCAACAGCACCACCTCCAGCCACCAGTACTCGGGCGGACCCGCTGTCTGGACCCGCGAGATGAACGAGTTCGGCTGGCGATCGTTGCTCGGCGGCTCGGCGGACGGGCAGGTGCCGGGCTACGTGTCGCCCGCGGTCGCCGAGGATCTGTCCGGCCTGCCGGACGCCTACATCGACGCCGGCACGGCCGAGGTCTTCCGCGATGAGGACGTCGCCTACGCCACCCGGATCTGGGCCGCGGGTGGGCAGGCAGAGCTGCACGTCTGGGCGGGTGGCTGCCACGGCTTCGACGCCCTCTATCCAGGGGCCAGGATCTCGGCCGCGGCTCGCCGTACGCGCAACGACTGGATCGCGCGGCTCCTTTCCCGGGAGGTCGTGCGATGAGCGCCGCTTTCCTGCACGAATTCCTCCGCGCCCCGCTCACCGTCGGCGCGGTCGCGCCGAGCGGCAGGACGCTGGCCGAGCTGGTCACGGCGCCGGTGCCGCGGGACGGAGATCCGGTGGTCGTCGAGCTCGGCCCCGGCACGGGCGCTTTCACCGCGGCCATCCAGCAGCGGCTGGACGGCCGCGGCCGGCATGTGGCCGTCGAGGTCAACGAGCGGTTCGCCCGGCGGCTGGCCGCCCGCTACCCGCAGGTCGACGTGGTGGTGGCCGATGCCCGGGAGCTGCGTGAGGTGCTCGTGGCCAGGCAGGCCAATGTGATCGTGAGCGGGCTGCCTTGGGCGGCGTTCGCCGCGAGCACGCAGGACGACCTGCTGGCCGCCGTCACCGATGTCCTCGCCCCGCACGGGGCGTTTACCACGTTCGCCTACACCTACACGCGGTGGTTGCCGCCGGCCCGGCGGCTACGGCAGGGCCTCGGGGGACGGTTCGAGGAGGTCGTGACGAGCCGGACGGTCTGGGCCAACCTGCCGCCCGCCCTGGCCTACTTCTGCCGCAGGCCGCGGGTCGGCGGATCATGACCGCGCTTCGCAAGGGCGTGCACCCCGCCGGCGAGGATCATCGGGCGACGCCGTTCGAGCTCTTCTTCGACCTCGTCTACGTCTTCGCGATCACGCAGGTCACCGGGCACATGGCGCGCGAACGCAGCGTCAACGGCGTGCTCCAGGGGATCCTGACGCTGGCCATGCTGTGGGGCACGTGGTCGGGCTACACCTGGCTGGGCAACCATTCGCGGGCCGATCAGGGGGCGCTGCGCGCGGGGATGATCGTGGCGATGGCGGCGATGTTCGTGGTCGCCCTGGCCATCCCCGAGGCGTGGAGCGCCGCCTCGGGCGCTCCACTCCTGCTGGTCTGCGCCTACCTGTTGGTCCGGCTGGTCCACCTCACGGTCTTCGCCAAGGCGGCGAGCGATGACACCGGGCTGCGGCACCAGATCGCGGTCAGCTGGCTGCCCATGCTGGCGGGCGCGGCCCTGCTGGTGCCCGGCGCGCTGCTGGGCGGCCGGACGCAGCTGCTGCTGTTCGCCATCGCCCTCCTGGTGGACTGGGCCGGCATCTACCTCACCGCCCGGCGCGGCGCCTGGCGGCTGCACAGTCCGGCGCACCTGGCCGAGCGGCACGGCCTGTTCATGATCCTGGCCATCGGCGAGTCTCTCATCGCGATCGGCGCCGGGGCGGCGGGCCAGGCGGTCAGCGGGCCGCTGCTGGTGGCGGCCGTGCTCGGGATGGCCACCGCGGTGTGCCTGTGGTGGCTGTATTTCGGCGTGGCCGCCCGGGAGGCCGAACGCCGGCTGAGCCACGCGCACGGCCGACGGCGGGTCACCCTGGCCGTCGAGGCCTACACCTACGGGCACTTCCCGATCATCGCCGGCATCCTCCTGACCGCCCTGGGCATCGAGGGCGTGGTCGCTCACCTCGGCGACGGCGGGCCGCTGGGGGTGTTCTCCGCGCTCGCGCTCCACGGCGGCGCCGCCCTCTACCTGCTCGGGCAGGCGTTGTTCGGGCTGCGCATGCACGGCGCGGTGAACCGCCTGCGGTTGCTCGCGGCCGGTGCCGTGCTGGCGGTGACGCCGCTCGCCGTGGTGCTCCCGCCGCTGGCCGGGCTGAGCGCCGTGGTGATCGTGCTGGTCGCCCTGATCGCCGCCGAGTCCAGGCAGGAATGGGCAAGGACCCAGCAGTTCTGGGGCTCGTTCTCCCCCACAGCCGAGTGATTGCGTGGTCCCCGACCGCGAGAAAGGACGGACGATGACCAACGACCGTCGCAGCGCGATCTCGCTGCGAGTCAACGACGTCACGCACCGGCTGACCGTCGACAACCGCATGACGCTGCTCGACGCGTTGCGCGAGGAGCTCGGCCACACCGGCCCGAAGAAGGGCTGCGATCACGGGCAGTGCGGGGCGTGCACGGTGCTGCTCGACGGCAGGCGCGCGGTGTCCTGCCTGACACTCGCAGTCGCCGCCGAGGGCGCGGAGGTCACCACCATCGAAGGCGTCGAGCATCCGCTGCAGGCCGCCTTCGTCGAGCGTGACGGTTTCCAGTGCGGCTACTGCACCTCCGGGCAGCTCTGCTCGGCCATCGGGATGCTGGCCGAGCACGCGGCAGGCTGGCCCAGCGCGGTCACCGCCGACGTCTCCCCCGATTCCTCGCCACCGCACCTGGACGCCTCGGAGGTGCGGGAGCGGATGAGCGGCAACCTGTGCCGCTGCGGGGCCTACCCGGCGATCGTGCGCGCCATCATCGAGGTGGCGGGATGAAGGAGTTCGCCTACCGGCGCGCCACCGATCTCCGTGACGCGCTGCTCGCCGGCAGCACCGGCGCGCGCTACCTGGGCGGCGGCACGAACCTCGTCGACCTGATGAAGCACGGCGTCGAGACGCCCGACCGGCTGATCGACGTACGTCGGCTGCCTCTTGCCGGGATCCGCGAGACGGCCGACGGCGGGCTGCTCATCGGCGCCACGACCACCAACAGCGATCTCGCGGCCCACCCCGAGGTACGGCGGCGCTACCCGGCACTGAGCCAGGCGGTGCTGGCCGGCGCCTCCGGGCAACTGCGTAACATGGCCACGGTGGCCGGCAACCTCCTGCAACGGACCCGGTGCGCCTACTTCGCCGATCTCTCCCAACCCTGCAACAAGCGGCTACCCGGCAGCGGCTGCCCCGCGATCACCGGGGTGCACCACAACCACGCCATCCTCGGCTGGTCGCCGCAGTGCGCCGCCACCCATCCGTCGGACATGGCGGTGGCCCTGGTCGCCTTCGACGCGATCGTCCGCTACGAGACCCTCGACGGCACGGGCGAGATCCCCTTGGAGGAGTTCTATGGTGACACCCCGCAACGGGAGACGGCGCTCCCGCCGGGAGCCCTGATCACCGCGGTCGTCCTTCCGGGCTCAGCGGTCTCCCCGCGCTCGCGCTATCGCAAGGTACGCGAACGCGCGTCCTACGCCTTCGCCACCGTTTCCATCGCCGCCGGGCTGGACGGCGACTCGCCACGGATCGCCCTCGGCGGAGTGGCCCCGCGCCCGTGGCGGGCCCGCACCGCCGAATCCCGCCTGGTGGATGGCCCCTTCACCACGGACGGCTTCCGAGCCGCTGCCGAGGCCGAACTGTCGGCCGCCGAATCACTGCCCGGCAACGCCTACAAGGTGACGCTCGCCCGCAACCTGATCGTCGCGGTCTTGGAGGAGGTCTGCGCATGAACGCCGTCGGGATCGCCCGCCCCAGGATCGAGGGCCGGGGCAAGGTCACCGGAGCCGCCCGCTACGCCGCCGACGTGCCGATACGCGGCCTGCTTTTCGGCTCGATCGTCCTGTCCACCGTGACCAGGGGGCGCATCCGCGGCATCGACGTCTCGGCCGTCCAGGACATGCCGGGCGTGGTCGGCGTGATCGACCACACCAGCGCGCCCCGCCTCAATCCAAAGGCGCAAGGCGTCTTCGGACCGGACGGCCAGTTGCTGCTGCTCCAGGACGCGGCGGTGCCCTTCGCCGGCTGGCCCGTCGCCCTGGTCGTGGCCGAAACGCTGGAGCAGGCGCAGGCGGCAGCCGCCGCACTGCCGGTCACCTACGACGAGGATCCGCACGACACGGCCTTCACCGCCGACCATCCAGCGGGCCGGCCCGCGGTGGCCTTCTTCGACGAGCCCGTGGACATCGGGGACGTCGAGGCCGAGCTGGCCGCCTCCGCCGTCGTGGTCGAGCAGCGCTATCGCACGCCCGAAGAGCATTGCAGCGCGATGGAACCGCACTCGGCGACCGCTTGGTGGGAGGGCGAGTGTCTGGAGGCGATCGACTCCAACCAGGGGCCGTTCACCGTCGCGGCCGTCCTGGCCACGCTGTTCTCCCTGAGGCCCGACCAGGTGCGCGTCCGCACGGAGCACGTCGGCGGCGGGTTCGGCTCCAAGGGGCTGTGCGGCCCACAGCTGATCCTCGCCGCGCTGGGCGCCCGGCGATTCGGCCGGCCCGTCCGGGTCACGCTGACCCGCGCCCAGGTCTTCCTCGCCACCGCCATGCGCCCGGCCATCGACCAGCTCGTCCGGCTCGGCGCCGACGCCGACGGGCGCCTGCGCGCGATCTGGCACGAGTCCGCCTTCGAGATCTCCCGGCTGGCCGAATACCTCGAAGGCTGCACCGAGCTCACCAAGACCCTCTACGCGGCGCCGGCCATCCGGACGAAGCTCACCGCGGTTCCCCTCGATATCCTGCCGCCGTTCTCCATGCGCGGACCCGGCACCGCTCCCGGCTCCTTCGCCCTCGAATCCGCCATGGACGAGCTGGCCACGCGGCTCGACCTCGATCCCCTGGAGCTGCGGCTGCGCAACGAGCCGGAGGTCGGGCCCGCGTCCGGCCTGCCATTCAGCAGCCGGAACCTCGTCGCCTGCCTGACGGAAGGCGCGCGCAGGTTCGGCTGGGACCAGCGAGATCATCAGCCGCGGTCGCGGCGGGAAGACGCACTGCTGATCGGCACCGGGCTGGCCGCCGCCTCCTTCAGCGCAGGAGCCTTCCCCTCGTCGGCCTTCATCACCGCCGAACCGGACGACACCTTCACCGTCGCCATCGGCGCCACCGACCTGGGCACCGGCGCACGCACCGCGCTGACCGCGATCGCCGCCGACGCGCTGGCCGTCGGCACCGAGCGGATCCACCTCGAGATCTCCGACAGCGCCCTCGGTCCTGCCTGGGGCGCGGGCGGATCCCGGGGAACCACCTCCTGGGCCTGGGCGATCGCCGAGGCCGCGGCGAAGCTGCGCGAGCAGGACTACCGCGGCACTGCCGCGGTCGACACCAGCCGATCGCTCGGCGACCTGCCCACCCATGAACGGCACGCCTTCAGCGCCATCTTCGCCGAAGTGAGCGCCAACCCGGCCACCGGCGAGGTGCGCGTCCGCCGGTTGCTCGGCATGTTCGCCATCGGGCAGGTGGTCAACCCGCTCACGGCCCGCAGCCAGGTCGTCGGCGGGATGATCGGCGGGCTGTCCATGGCCCTGCACGAGGAAGGTCTCCGCGACCCGGTCTCGGGCCGGCACGTCAACGCCGACTTCGCCGGCTACCACATCGCCGCCCACGCCGACGTGCCCGACATCGAGGCCGACTTCGTGCCCGACTTCGAACCAGGCATCCCCATGGGCATCAAGGGCGCCGGTGAGATCGGCAATGTGAGTACGGCTGCCGCGATCGCGAACGCCGTCTGGCACGCCACCGGGGTCAGGCACCGTTCCCTGCCGATCCGGCTCGACCGCGTTCTGGAGGAATGAGCGGCTGTCAGCGCGCCCGCAGCCGCGTCGAGTCCTGACTGGGCGACATGCCGAACTGGCGGCGGTACTCCCGGCTGAACTGCGACGGGCTCTCGTACCCCACACGCCGGCTGACGGCGGCGATGTCGGCCGGGACCACGGCGAGCTGGAGCCGGGCCTGCTGCAGCCGGATCCGCTTCTGGAATTGGATCGGGCTCATCGAGGTGACGGCCTGGAAGTTGCGATGGAAGGTGGAGACGCTCATGCTCGCCACCTTGGCCACCTCCTCCACCCGGAACGGCTCGGCGTAGTGGTCGCGGATCCACTGAATGGCGCGAGCGATGTGGCTCAGGCTGCTGTCCGGCAACCCGAACTGCCGGACGATCGCCCCCTGATCACCGGTGATCAGCCGCCACAGAATTTCCCGCTTGATGAGAGGCGCCAGCACGGTGATGTCACGCGGGCTATCGAGCAGGCGCACCAGGCGGACGACGGCATCCAGCAGCTCGGCCGAGGCGGTGCTTACCGCCAGTCCCGGCGGCACCCCCTCGCCGAGCTCCGGCAGCTCACCCGGCGCCGCCTGCAACAGCACGTCCGCCACCGCCGCCGGGTGCAGGGTCAGCCCCACACCCAGCCCCGGCAGCTCCGCGCTGGCCCTGGCGAAGTGGGCGGTCACCGGCAGGGCCACCGAGGCGATGAGGTACTGCCCCTCGTGGTACTCGTACATCTGCTCGCCCAGCGCGAAGCGCTTCGTACCCTGCGCGACGACGGCCAGCACCTTGCCGTAGGTCGTCGGCTTCGGCGGCTGGGGCTGCTCGGCCCTGAAGATCAGCACATCGTCGATGGGCGCGGCGAGATCGGGCCGAGCGTGGCGGTTGAGGAGGTCGCGAAGCTCGTCAAGTGCCATGATCCCCATCCAAACACCCGGCACGACCCGGCGACAACGTGCTGCTGCCATCGATCAGGAGGCCGGACCGCCCATCATCGGCGGGCCAGGGGCCCGTCGATCGCGTTCTGGTCGACCAGGACCGATCGGGGGATGCCGTGTTCGGGCCAGACCGCCTGGGGGGCCAGTGCGGAAGCACCTTCGGCGGACGGTATACCTGGAAGAGCACCGCCGCTGCGTCGACGGCCTTGGTGGACACCGGTGTGAGGCGCAACCCGGTGATGCAGCGCGAGTACCAGTCCATGGCGACCGTGAGTTCGCAGTTCACCCAACGAAGCGTCATCGGGTCCAAGGCGAAGACGTCCAGCTGCGTGGTGTCCATCAGCAGGTACTCGCCCGGTCTGGTGGGCCGCAGCTTGCCGTAGGCAGCCTTCGGCCGCGCCGCGATGTCGCGGTTGCGCTTGGTGCTCAACCGGAACGTGGGGTGCTGACGCTCCAGTTCCTCTAACGCCTCATAACCCTTGCTCCGGCCAGGGATCTCGACGACACTCTCCCCGAACCGGGCGACCAGCCGCGCCCGGGCCCGGTCCAGCACCGTCTTGCGCATCGGCTGTGCCTGGTCCAGGTGCTCGACCATCACCTCAACCGCGATTTCCACCCAGCGCGGGTCACACCGCTCCAACACCGACGACTGGACGCGGACAGCGGGCGCCAGTCCCGCCTCCCCGCCGCGTTGGACGTCGTGTACCCAGCGCTCAACCGTACGCGCCTTCACACCGAGTTCAGTTGCCTTCGCCGCGTAGCGCGCCATGAGCGGCAAGGCCGGGTCGTATTCCAGGCGAGGCTCCCCGGGACGGGCCAACTCCGCACTGCCGGATTTGTAGCCGGTGCGGACTGTCGGCGATCACGAATTACGTGGCGTTCCACATGCGGACCTCGCGGACGTGTTCGACCCTCTCCAACAGCCGCTGCCGCTCAGCGGGGCTGAGCCGCGACAAAACGGCCGAGGCCACGTCCTCTTCGTCTGCCGGCGACGGCCCCGGACCGTCAGGGACGACGCGCGCACGGTCGGAAAACAGCAGCTCTTTCACCGCGATCCGCAGCATTCGCCCGAGCCGGTCCTTCAAGACCACCTCGTTGCCGGCCGCGGTGGCGACCATCTCGATGACCTCGACCGCCTCGCCGTCATAGACCAGCCGGGTGCCGACGCCCAAACGCACCATCCCGGCGCTCATCGCGCGCACCGCACGACATGGCCGCCGCCGAGCGGACGCTTCAGTTCGGTAACCAGGCGCCCGGACCACAGCAGGTGAAAGACCGCGGCGCGGACAAGCCGCGGGTCCCAGCCCGCGATGGCGCCGAAGGCTTCCTCCAAGGTCACACCGTCCAGATCGGCGCGGCCCAGTGCGGTCAGAAGGCCTCCATCAAACAGTCTTCGGTATCCCTGGGTGACGCCGCTACGGCGTGAAAATGGGGACACGGCCCCGCCGTACTCCGGTGCCCGGCGCTGGTCTTCATCAACACCTTGCTGGTTCAGTCCGTCCTCAAGGACCCCGCCTGGCAGAAGAAGATGACCGACGCCGACAAGCGAGGACTCTCGCCACTGTTCTGGTCCAACGCCAACCTCTACGGCACGACCGACATCGACATGGGCCGCCGCCTTGACCTCGACCTGGTCGCCTGATCACGCCGATGTCCGAGGAAGGACGCCCTGGCCGGGTAGCAGGTCGGCCAGGGCGGTTCGCACGGCCGCCCGGCTTACCCCATGAGGCGGTGCCAGGGCCGCGATCGAGGTGCCCTCGTGGAAAGCCGCCCGCACGTCCTCGCCGCAGTCGGCCAGTTCCAGCGTGACATCCAGAACGAGCTCACCGTCGAGGGGATCGCCGCCGCCGAGGCTGAAGGCCGCTACCGCGGCCGGCCGCCCGCGCTGGACGGTGACCGGTCGAGGGCGGGGATCTTGGAGGTGGTGGCGGGGTCCTCGAAGAGGAGGACGCCGTCGGCAGGCCGGAATCCCTCGGCGACGCCTTCGGTGCGCACAAGAAGGCCGGCCTCGGTGAGGATGTGGCGCTGCCGCAGCAGGGACTGGGTCGCGGTGGAGACGCGGGAGTAGACGATCTGCACCGGGCTCTCCTCGGGACGGGTTGAAGCCCGATTCTCATGTCGGAAAATCCTGTCGTTAATTCGTGCGCGGAACCGGCCACCTGACGTCACGGTTCGCCACTCGATGTCCGATTTTCGAGAGGGCTTGCGGGGCCCAATCAGAGGGTGTCGTTAAACCTTCTAATCCCGACACCCTGAGGATGACGTCGCAACCGTGGATCAAGGACAGTTGCTCTGATCGGCCGTATGGCAACCAATGGGATAATTGGTCCATGGGAGCATCAGTTAGGCAGATTCAAGTCACCTTCGACTGCGCATCACCTGAGCGCGTTGCTCGTTTCTGGTGCGAGGTGCTGGGGTACGTCGCGCCGCCGCCACCGGAGGGGTTTGCCAGTTGGGACGACTTCAATCGCACGCTGCCGCTTGAGCAGCGGGATTCATGGTTCGCATGCAGCGACCCCTCGGGCGCGGGTCCGCGGCTGTACTTCCAGCGCGTTCCCGAAGGCAAGGTCGTCAAGAATCGGCTGCACCTTGACGTGCGGGTCGGCACCGGGCTGGTGGGTGAGGAGCGCCTGGCGGCCCTTGAGGCCGAATGCGCGCGGCTGATCCCGCTCGGCGCGGTACGCGTGCGGCTCCTGCCTGCCGATGAGGTGAACGAGTCCTGCCTGGTTATGCAGGACGTTGAGGGCAACGAGTTCTGCCTCGCCTGAGTGGCAGGCAGGAGCGAAGAGTCCGACCGGTTATGCCGATTCCCTTTCGCCGACCTCGAACTTCTCCGCCACAGCCTCGGCCCCACTCAATAAGGGGTCATGCGTCACGAGACCTACCTGGCGGCTGGGGACACGTTCGGGAGCGGAGGGCCATTGAGGTAGACCACGGGGGCACCGGGACCGGCAGTGTCGGTCACGGCCGGCGCCGTGTCCTCGACCGGCACCATGCCGGTCCAGGTCGAGTCGGTCGGGTTCGGGGTAGTCATGTGCGCTCCCAATCCGCGAACCATGTACGGCGATCGCCGGCGCCATCGTGTTCATCGCCTCCCAGCGGCGTTTCGTGTCCGGCTTGATGTGGCAGGTGCCGGCAAAGGGCGCCCGAGACGTCATGCGTACGGCCGCGACCACGCCACCGTGTAGATCAACGGGACAGTCGGCGCAGGCGACCTCGAAGGGGCCCGGTGGCCGACCCGGCGCATCCAGCCGGCCGGCACGCCTTCAGAGCAAACCACGCCGATGGCGCATGCAGGAGGTGGCCGCTTTCCGTCGAAGTCCACGCCGCGCAGCACCCGCAGCGTCGTGTTTGACTTCTCCAGGCCATGCACGTGGATCGCAGGCCCTTGGGCCTGAAAGGCCGCTATGCGGATATCCGTTCTCTCTATCGTCATGGTCCGTCGCCTGTGACGCGATCGATGGCGTTGGTCAGCCGTTCCCGCTCGGGCTGATCCACTGACCCTCCGGGTAGATCCGAGAACTCCTCGGCGAACTTCACAGGTCCTCCCCGACGACTGCGCGGATCGGGGTTCCGTTCGCCGTGCTCTGCTGTTGCGGGCGCGGTCTGGGGAGGGTGTCGCAGCACTCTCTCGGGGGGTCCGTCCAGGTGGATGGCGGCTACTCGCAGAAGACGCGCACGTGGGCGTCGGGCTGGTCGACCTCCACGGTCATCTCGTCGAGGTGGTCCACGAGCGCCTCGAGTTGTTCGGGTTTGAGCTGTGTCAGGTCGAACGGCACGCCTGACTGGTTCAGCTGGGTGTTGGCCCGATCGAGTGCCTGTGGCGGGATCAGGGCCGCCAGCTGTACGCCGGCCCGCAGCAGCTGCAGCGGCACCCGCACGTCGACCCGCCCCGGCTCGCCGTCCTCAAGAGTGTGCACCACCACCCGCAGGTATTTCGCCTTGCCCTTCGGCCGGGCGTCGAGTCTGGACGCCGCGGGCGGCTGGTCGTGTTCGAGCGCGGCGATGAGCTGCTCCGCCTCCTCTGCGGTGATCTTGCCCTCGGCCAGCATGTCGAGGATGTCCTTGCGCTGTTCGTTCATCGGAATCTCTCCTATCGGATGGCGACGAGCACGGCCGTACGGTCGTGCTCGATGTCGATTCGGGTACCGGGCAACGCCGAGACGATGCGCCAACCGGTGCCCAGTGCCCGCACCGCATCGACGCGGTATATGAGGCAGGCCACGGCCGCCGCGAGGGCGGCCAGGACCACGACCGGTGAGAGCACGAGCGCTACGGGGAGTACCGGGACCCAGATCCGGATGCGGCGACGGTTTGGGCGTTTGATTCGTACGGTCATCAACTGCGGCATCACGTGCGGCCCTCCAGTTCGGACAGTGCCTGCTGTGCGGTGATCTCGCCGCGGCGCAACCGGTCGATGATGTCGGCACGCGAGGGAGCCGGGTCGGTCTCCACGAAGTCGAGCATCTGCGTGATCCGGTTCAGTCGGGATTTGATCGTCGGGTAGCTCACCCCGAAGATCCGTTCCATCTGCTTGATGGAGCCGTGGCACCGCACGAACGCCGTGACGAAGATCTGATCCTCGACATTGAGCTGAGCCAGTTGCGGTAGCTCGAACTCGCCCTCGATCGCGACGCCGCTGCCTGCCAGGCGCACCCGCTCGACGACGAACGGCTGGCCCCGGGTCAGGTTCGTGAGTTCCTGCCAGTCCATCGCCTGCTCTGTCATATCCAAAGTTATACCCAGCACATCTTTAACTTTCAAGATATCGATCTTAATTTTCTTGATAACGCACCTTCTCTGGGCCTTGCCGCGATCCCAACGGGGTCGGCGGTCCCTCAGGGCCGAACATCCGCAGCAGGTCGTAGGCGCGCACCTGGTTGGTGACCAGGGAGCCGGTCACTCGCAGCAAGTCCCGTGGTGAGGAGTTCGGCGGCAAGCTGATCGGCCACAACGACCCCGACTACCAGGAGAAGGTGGTCAAGTTCAACGAGTTGATCGCCAACTGCGTCATCTATTCCACCGCCTGCGACATCACCGACGCCGCCAACCAGCTCGCTGCCGAGGGCCACACCGTCGACACCGACGACCTGGCCACCATCTCCGTCGCTAAGACTCGTGCAACCAGGTACACGCGGGGCGGGGCCGCCAGCGGCACCGGGACGACGAGAGCCCGCGGAGCGTTGACTTTGTCTCAATATATGACGCACTATGTTGCTACAAAGCTTGCGACAAAGGAGGAACTATGACCGGTGAACCGTTATCGGACGCCGGCCCGCCGGCGCGTGCGGCTGATCTGCGACTGGCGGGCGAGTGGCTGGCCCGGCACGACCTGGCCGGCACCCGCCCGACCCCGCTGCTGGCCGACCGGCTGGCGGTCCGGAGACGCGCCCGCCTCGCCGCTCACCTCATCCTGGCCGTGCTGATCATCGCGAGCGCGCTCGCCGCCACTTCCGCCTTCGGCGGCTTCCAGTCGCATCGCCCGCTGCCGCTGCTGGCCCTGACCGCGTTGGTGGCTGGGCTGCTGCTGGCACAGTCGCTGCTCGACTGGTGGGTGCGACGCGTCGACCAGCGGGCGGGCGCGTCGCTGTCCCGCAGGGCCGCCCATCTGATCCAGCCCGGCTGGCGGGCCGTGCTCGGCCGGCCGTACGCCGTCTTCGCGGTCGCTACGTTCGCCGGTGCGATGGTGCTGGTCGGGAGCGCCCTGGCCGTTCCCGACCCCACCGTGCGGCAGCTGGCCGTCGTCCTGCTGATCGGCCTGCTCGGCGTGACAGCCATCATCGCCATGCAGCTGCGCCACCTGCTCAGGCGCCCGGTCGTGGCGGAGGACGAGGAGTCGCTGACCGCCGACGTCATCATGCGCGTCGAGGACGCCCGCGACCTCACCACGCCGAACGTGCAGTGGTCGCTGCCCATGGTGCTGCTGTTCGGCACCGCGCCCGGCTGGTGGAGCGCCGCTGCGGTCGCCTACCTGATCCTGGGCCTGGTCACGTGCGTCGCGCTCCATGCCAAGACGCCGTCGAGCGCGACGGTGGCCCGGCGGGCCATGAGCGTCCGATGATCGTCATCGATGCGGCCTCGCCGGTGCCGCCGTTCGAGCAGCTGCGGGCCCAGCTCGCCCGGCAGATCCAGGACCGCACGCTTGCCGTGGGCGCCCGGCTGCCGACCATCCGCCACCTCGCGGCCGACCTCGGCCTGGCCGTCAACACGGTCGGCCGGGCCTACCGGGAGCTGGAGGAAGCGGGGCTGATCGAAACGCGCGGGCGGGCGGGCTCGTTCGTGTCGGCCGCCGGGGAGGAGGGCCGGGAGCGGGCCCGCCGGGCCGCCGCCGACTACGCGGCCGTGATCGCCAGCGTCGGCATCGACGCGGGCGAGGCGATCCGCATCGTACAGGCGGCGCTGACGTCCGGCGCGGCAGCATCGGCCTCGTCATGACCGTGACCCAGCCGCGGGGTCACGTCGCCGGGCGCGCGACGTCGGCGTAGCGGCCGATCAGGTGCAGGCGAGACCCGGGCGTAGCGGGCCAGGGAGGCGACCGAGGTGTGCCCGGAGTAGGCCAGCAACGTGGAGGTGTTGGCGCGGTCTTCAGCGGCGTGGGTCAGCGCCGAATGGCGCAGCTGGTGTAGTGTCCACGGCCCGCCCGCAAGTTCGGCCGTGGCGGTCTCGAAACACTCGACGGCGCGGCGGTAGGACAGGCGGGCCCGCCCGGAGTCCGGGTCGAGGTCGGCGGGCGGCGGCACGACCCGGGCGCGTCAGGGTTGACGTAGTCAGCGGGACCAGCCGGTGAATCCCTCCGCCGACCCTGGCCGAGCGGATTTGACCGCTTCAGGTGGATTGGGGTAGTTGTTCGCGCACCCACCCAGGATCCGGGTTGATGTACGGCCGGCCCGCCAGCACCACGGTCGGCACCGTCTCGTCGCCACCGGTGGCGGCCCTCACCGCCGCCGCACCCGCCGGGTCGCGCCAGATGTCGACCCAGTGCAGCCGGCGGGCGTCGCGGCCCAACCGGATCCGCAGCCGTAGGCAGTACTTGCAGCCCGCCCGCCAGTAGACGATCGGCCGACCGTCGATGGCGCTGCGGCGTTGCGCCTCCGCCGCACCGATCGACCTCGGGAACGCCAGCGGAGAGTACAGTCCGGCGAGCAGCACGAACACCAGCAGCGCTATACCGGCAGCGACCGGGGACCCTGCGGCGATTCGCACGGCCGCCACGACGACGCCGCACACCACGAACAAGATCGGCAAGGTCAGAGCGCGCGCCACGATGACACAGGCTATCGGTCGCGCAAGCTCGGCGGATCACACTGCTCCGGTTCTGTCCGGTGCGACACCTGAGGTGGCTGCCTCGCCGAGACCGGCCTCGCGATCACTGGCCACACCGCGACCCCGCACCGGAAGCCTCAGGAAGCGTTGCGGTAAAGGTCCCGCCTCTCGGGCAACTGCTCGAGGCCGGCCGACTGGTAGGTGGCGACGGCGTCGACATACGGCGCACCTGCCGCCATCGCGTGCCAGCGCTCGTCGGTGAACGTCGACCCGTCGAACGACGCCGCAGGGCCGCGGCCCACTCGTGCGCCTGTTCCGGCCCGCTCACCTCGACGCGAACGCCGGGATCCGGCACAGGGGCGCCGAGGTCACGCCGAAGTAGCGTCCATGGCTCGCCACTCTCCCAGCCGTCTTGGAACAACAGGTCCTGGACCAGCGCACCCGTCGGCGCTTCGACGTACACCTTGCCCTCGAGCAGCACACCACGCTCAGGTGCCGACACGTCCTCGGCCACCTGCTGCGCCAACTCCTCGTCCCGCAACGCCTCCGGCGCGAACGCCAACCGCAGTAACTCCGCACCGTCCAGCAGCCCGACCGCCAGAACTTCCCCGGCCCGACTCCAGGTCCGCGTCGCCTCCGCCGTCCGCTTCGCACCGAAGCGCCAGAACCACCCCACATCCCCCGGATGCACCTGCACGGGCCCTCCGTCGTGCTGCCACTCCCCCAACACCCGCACCATGTCATCGAGCCCGTCGACCCCGGGACCACCCATCTCGATCACCATGCCCCGATCACACACCACCCCACCGACCCTCGCATCCGAATTCCCGCCGGGCAGTCGGTAATCGGCGTCGCCGTGGTCGCGTATGCACCCTGCCGACCTGCCGGAACACGCGCGTTCGCGGCTGGTGACACGTTTTTTGACAGCACCCCAATACGCGCGCCGGCGAGCGGGACCGGCCGGGGGTGGCGCGTCCCAGGCCGTCCATGCCACACTCACTGTTATAGAACTCTCTGAAGAGTTATAGAACGAGGTGAGTGTGGGATGCGAGATGTGTCGCCATGGCGTGAGCCAGTCCCGGCGAGCGGGACGATGGGCGATCCCCTGGCGCGGGGCCGGTTCGGCGAGTACGGCGGGAGGTACGCGCCGGAGTCCCTGGTGGAGGCGTGCCGCGAGGTGGACGAGGCGTTCCGGGAGGCGAGGGCGGATCCGGGCTTCCGCGGCGCCTTGGCGGAACTGCTCGCCCTGCACGCCGGACGGCCGACTCCGCTCACACCGGCCCGGCGGCTGTCGCAGGAGCTGGGCGTGCGGCTGTACCTCAAGCGCGAGGACCTCACCCACACCGGGTCACACAAGATCAACAATGTGCTGGGCCAGGCCCTGCTCGCCGCACGGATGGGACGGCGCAGGCTGATCGCCGAGACGGGAGCGGGCCAGCACGGGGTGGCCACCGCGACCGCCGCCGCGCTGCTCGGGCTCGAGGCCACGGTCTTCATGGGCGAACGCGACATCGGGCGGCAGGCGTTGAACGTCTTCCGGATGCGCATGCTGGGCGCCGAGGTGATCCCGGTCACCACGGGCAGCCGCACGCTCAAGGACGCGACCAGCGAGGCCATGCGGCACTGGGTGGGCGTCACCGGCGACTCCCACTACTGCGTCGGCTCGGTCATCGGGCCGGATCCGTACCCGTGGATGGTCAGGGAGTTCCAGCGGGTCATCGGCGACGAGGCCCGCGGGCAGTGTGCCGCCGAACTGCGGACCGGCGTGCCGGACCACGTGGTCGCGTGCGTCGGCGGTGGCTCCAACGCGGCCGGCACGTTCGCCGGCTTCGCCGACACCTCGGCGCGCTTCGTCGGTGTCGAGGCCGAGGGCGGCGCCGGGGCGGCCCGTGGCAGGCTCGGCGTCCTCCACGGCTGCCGCTCGCTGTTCCTGCAGGACGACGACGGGCAGATCGTCGAGGCGCACTCCATCGCCGCCGGGCTCGACTACCCGGGAGTCGGCCCGGAGCACGCCCACCTGCGCGACCTGGGCCGGGCCCGGTACGTCACGGTGACCGACGATGAGGCGGTCGGCGCGGCGGTACGGCTGGCGCGCACCGAGGGCATCGTCCCTGCGCTCGAATCGGCGCACGCCCTCGCCTGGGTGATCCGCGCGGCGGGCGGCGGCGACCTGCCCGCCGGATCGACGGTCCTGATGACGCTGTCCGGCCGGGGCGACAAGGACATCTCTACCCTGAAGGAGCTGGTGTGACGAACATCCTGGCCCCGGGCGCGGTCGAACGCCACCTGCGTGCCCGCCGGGACACCGGTCGCGGTCTGCTCATGCCGTACGTCACCGGGGGTGTCACGCCCGGCTGGACGCGGTACCTGAAAGCGTTCGTCGAAGCCGGCGCGGACGCGATCGAGCTCGGCCTGCCGTTCTCCGACCCCACGCTCGACGGCGCCACCATCCAGCAGGCGAGCGACACGGCGCTGGCCCGGGGGGCGAGCACCCGCCGGATCCTGGCCGACCTGGCCGAGGTCCGGGACCTGGGCGTGCCGCTGGTCGCCAGCACCTACTACAACCTGGTGCTGCATGACGGGCCCGAGGCGTTCTGCGCCGCGCTGCGCCGGGCCGGCGTCAGCGGTCTGATCGTGCCCGACCTGCCGGTGCACGAGGCGGACGAGATGACGGACGTGGCCGCCGCCGCCGGGGTCGAACTGGTCCTGCTGGCGTCGCCGGCGACGCCCCGGCCGAGGCTGGAGGAGATCTCGCGCCGCAGCCGGGGATTCGTCTACGCGGTGTCGCTGATGGGCACCACCGGCGAGCGGGCCGCCCTCGCCGCCTCGGCCGCGGAGCTCACCGCGCGGATCAGACGCGGCACCGACCGGCCGGTCTTGCTAGGATTTGGCATTTCCACGCCCGACCAGGCGCGGGAGGCCGGCCGGTACGCCGACGGCGTGGTGGTCGGCGCCGCGGTCATGCGGCGGGTGCTCGACGGGGCGGGGCCGGACGACCTGCGGGCCTTCCTCGCGACCCTGCGCCGGGCCCTCGACCAGGAGTGACGCACCACGATGACCCCCGACGCCGGGCACGAGACGAGATACCGCGCCATCGCCGCCGACCTCGCCGCGAAGATCCGGTCGGGACACTACTCCCCCGGGGAGGCCCTGCCCCCGCAACGGGAGCTGAGCGCCTCCTACGGGGTGACCCTCATGACGCTGCGCCAGGCGTTGCGAGAACTCAGCGACGAGAGGCTGATCGTGCAGCGGCCCGGCAAGGGCACGTTCGTGGCCCCGCCCCACCTGGCGTACCAGCTCGGCTCGCTCCGCAGTCTGGCCGACGATCTGCGGGAACAGGGCCACGACGTGCGCACCGTGGTGGCCGGGCGGGCATTGCGCCGAGCCCCCGCCCGGATCGCGGCGGAGCTGCGGCTGCGTCCCGGCGACACCGCCCTGCGGCTGGAGCGGATCCGCGAGTTCGCGGGCCGTCCCGCCGTTCACCAGGTGTCCTGGGTCCGCCAGCCGGTGGCCGACCACATCCGCGACCGAGACTTCACCACTGTCTCCCTCTACACGGCGCTCGCCGACGCGGGAGTCGCGGTCGCCCGGGCGTCCGAGGTGGTCCGGCCCGGCCTGCTCGACCCCGCCGCCGCACGCCGCCTTCACGAGCCTGAGGGCAGCGCCGTGCTCGTCAGCACCAGGATCACCTATACGCCCGACGCCGTTCCCGTCGTGTCCGACCATGCCACCATCCTGGGCACCATGATGGAGATCCGCACCGAACGCGCCGTGACCGGCCTCTCCCTCACCTGGCGCGCCACCAGCTAGTGCCCCATGGCGGACGGCGGCGCGGCAGTGAGCGCGGCGAGACCGGCCGGGTTCGGGGTCGAGGGACCGGCGGGCAGCCGTTATCGACAAGAGCGATCTTGCTCGCGTCCGTGGCCGCCGCGCTCAGCGCCGCCGCCCGGGGCGTGACCTCCTCCACCGCCGCCCACAGCGCGGCCACATCCGCATCCGTACCGTCTGCCCTGACAAGGCTCTCCAGAAGTGTTGCGACCAGCATTTATATGGAATTGAACATTGATTTCGTGCCGATATCACTATTGGACATCGTCTGATCGGGTCTGCTTTGCTCCTGCCTTCACGAATGACAGGCAAAGGACATCACATGCGAAACCTCCGCACCCGCCCGCTCACGGCAGCGTGGGAAGCCATCGCATCGACGATCTCGCTCCTTGCCGGTGGCGTGCTCGGCACGGTCTCGGCCTCGGCCTCCGTACGGGCGCAGCCGTCCGCCGAGCCCAAGCCCGACTCGCCGGTCACCGACAAGCACGTCAAGGACGGCCTGACCGTCGCTCAGCTGTATGGCGCGGCCATCACCCCGAGCGACACCGTCCCGGCCCGCGGGCTCGGCAGGCTCTGATGTCGCGTCGGGGAACGAAGATCGTACGGCTCGCCGCCGCGAGCGCGGCAGCGGGCGTGCTCGCGGCGGGGATCGTGGCCCCGGCCGGGGGAAGCGCGGCTCCCGGGTTCATGTCGGCGGCGGACGCGGTGGACCTCAGGCCGGTCGACCTCGTCGAGCCGCCGCCGGCCGAGGTCACGATCGTGCAGGACGCCAAGGGGGGCGAGATCGCACGCTTCTACGAGGAGTACCGGGAGGTCGTCGGCTTCGACAAGATCGCCGAGGTCATGAAGACGGCGATCGTCGCGATCGAGGACTATCGCTTCTACGAGCATGGCGCAGGCCGCCGCGGTTGAGCATCTCGAGGCGCGCTTCGGCGGTCGTGCCGAAGTACGATCAGGACCACGATCGACCCGGCCATGCAGGCAGCCGCGGATCAGGCGATCAAGAAGTATGTGCACGCCTCCGACGACCCCGTCGCCTCCCAGGCACTGGTCCAGCCGGGCACCGGAGCGATCAGGGCCATGGCGGCGAGCAAGCCGTACGGCAACAACACGGCCAGGAACGAGATCTCGTACAACCTGGTGGCGGACGCCGCGCACGGCGGCGGAGTCGGGTTCCAGGCGGGCTCCACGTTCAAGACCTTCACCCTGATCGGCGCGCTGAAGAAGGGCATGAAGCTCGACGACGGCCTGAGCGCGGGCGCCGGGTACCGGGCGCCGGGCTACTCGACGTTCACGACCCATCGGCGACCCGACGCACACGGTCACCAACGACGAAGGCTCCCCCGGGTGGAAGACGTTGCGGACCGGCACCTGGGGCTCGGTGAACACCTTCTTCATGGAACTGGAGCAGCGGGTGGGGCTCTGCGAGTCGGTCACCACGGCCAAGTCGCTGGGTATCCGCCGGTCGGACGGTCGCGGGCTGCAGGAGTACGAGACGTTCACGCTCGGCATCAACGAGATGGACCCGGTGACGGTGGCCAACGCGTACGCGGCGATCGCGGCGCGCGGCACCTACTGCGCGCCGATGGCGATCACCCGGATCACCGACCGAAGCGGAAAGGCCACCACGTACCGGCCGAAGTGCCGCCAGGCGCTCGACCCCGGGATCGCCGACGCCACGGCCGAGGTGCTGACCGGCGTGCTCACCAAGGGCACGATGCGCGGGGTGGGCGGCATCGGGCGCGACGCGGCGGGCAAGACCGGCACGACCGACGACTACGCCGCCGCGTGGTTCGCCGGGTTCACCCCGGACCTGGCCGCCGCGGTGAGCATCGGGGACCCGCGCGGCGCCCAGAAGCACAAGCTGATCGGGGTGACGATCGGCGGGCGGTACTACGGGGCGGTGGCCGGGGCCACGCTTCCCGGGCCGATCTGGAAGGACACGATGATCGGTGCGCTGAAGGGCGTGCCGCCGACGTCGTTCACGCCCGTCGACTCGGCCCGGTTCGAGGGGTGCTCCCAGGATTGCCGGCCCGCGCCGCGGTCCGCGTACGGCGCCGTCTCGACGCGGTAAGCCCGCCCACCCTGGCTCGCTAACGCCGCCGGCCGTTCGGTTGCCCGTCTCACCGCCCCGTGGCGGAGTTCGTATGGCGGGCGATATCTGCCAGAAGGAACCGCGGCGGTGCCGTGCTGCCCCGTGAAGCCGTGGCGAGCTGCTGGTGCTCTCGCGTTTGGCAGTCAGGATGGCTGAACTTCGTCGAAGAGGGCGAGGGCTTCGGTGGGGTCCGGGCTCACGAGGCGTTCCAGACCGGCCATCGTGATCTTGGCCCACCTGCCGGCCCGTGCCCACATCTGTTGCTCGAAGGCGCGGACGGCCTCGTCCAGATCGCCAGGGCCGGGGGCGGCGGTGACGGACTCGGCGAGTTCGGCGCCTTCCAGCATCGCAAGGTTCGCGCCCACCCCCAATGGGGGCATCAGGTGGGCGGCGTCGCCCAGGAGCGTCACCCCGGGGACGTGGGCCCAGGTGTGGGATACGGGCAGGACGTAGAGGGGGCGGTGGACGAAAGCGGTGCCGTGGCGGAGGAGGTCGAGGACGGGAGCGGCCCAGCCGTCGAACAGAGCCAGCAGGCTTGATCGCACGGCCTCGACGTCGGCCAGGTCCAGGCCTGCGCGCTGGTTCAGGCCCATATGCCGGTCCAGGTTCGTGTGCCAGTCCAGCGGCGCGCGGAACTGGGCGTGCACCTTGACGTGGCCGCCGCTGTTGCGCTGGGCGACGAGGTTGCGGTTCACGCCGAATACAGCCATGGAACCGTCGCCGATCAGCCGGGCGAGGTCGGGGTGGCGGGTGTCGACGTCGTCCAGGGAGGTCTCGACCATGGTGATGCCGGTGTAGTGCGGCGTCGCGGGCGAGACTGCCGGGCGGACCCGGGACCAGGCGCCGTCCGCGCCGACCACGAGGTCGAACGTCGCCTGTCGCCCGTCCGCGAAACGGACCAGCACGCCATCCCGGGTCCCCGGCACCACCTCCGTCACGCCCCGCCCCCACCGAACGTCCAGAGGGCCGAGCAGCAGGTCACGGAGTGTCCCGCGGTCGATCTCGGGATTGGCCCGGTCATCCGGACGGGGTTGCCAGTCGCGGAGGACGGTCCCATCCGTGTCCAGGATGCGCATGGCCTGCCCCTCGGGACGGGACAGGGCCTGGAACTCCGCCAGCAGCCCCGCCTTGCCCAGCGCGAGCTGGCCCAGCTCTTCGTGCAGGTCCAGCGTGCCACCCGGGGGACGGGCGTCGCGGGCGGGATCGCGTTCGAGGACGGTGACGGGGTGATCGTGCCGGTGCAGGACGCGGGCGAAGGTAAGGCCGGCGGGCCCGCCCCCAATCACGGCGATACGGTGTCTCATATGGATACACTGTATTTTGCCGATACGGTGTATCGCAACAGTACGATGTATCCATGACTGTGTGGGACCGGCCGGAGCCGCCGACTCGCCCCGCGCCGCTCGACCGGGAGCGAATCGTCGCCGCCGCCATCGCGCTGGCCGACGAGGGCGGGCTGGAGGCGGTGTCGTTGCGCAAGGTCGCCGCCCGGCTGGACGTCGGCCCGATGCGGCTGTACCAATACATCTCCACCAAGGAGGAGCTGTTCGACCTCATGGTGGACGAGGTCCACGCCGAGATCCTCCCCGAGGAGCAGCCCGGCGACTGGCGGGAGGTGCTGCGCACCCACGCCGACCGCACCAGGCAGGCCACTCTCCGTCACGAATGGCTGGCCGACCTGCTCGGCGGCCGTCCGACCCTGGGCCCGAACGCCCTCGCCGTGACTGAGGCCACGCTGGCCGCCCTCGACGGCCTCGCCGACCTCGACACCGTCATGCGCGCCGTGGAGACCGTCAGCGCCTACTTCACTGGCGCGATCAGGCGCGAGATCGCGAACCTGCGGGCCGAGCGCGCCACGGGCCTGTCCAAGCGCGACTGGCAGCGCGCCTACGGCCCGTATGTGAGCAGGGTGCTGGCCACGGGCCGCTTCCCCGCGCTGGCCAAGGTCGTGCACGACGGCACGGAGGTGGACGCCGAGACGTCCTTCGCGACCGGCCTGGACTGGGTCCTCGACGCCGTCGCCGCCAAACTCGCCCGGCCGTCGGCGTGACGCTCAGGATTTCCAGGTCCTATCCCCGGCACCGCATGACCCCGCCAGACTGCCCAGGAACGGATCCACGGCGACCATAAGTACGCAGCCATCACATGGCATCACTATTCAGTGCACCAAGACCTGGAAAGAGTCCCGGCCGATCCGGCCCAACCTTTCACCCGCTCGCCGACGTCGGTAACGGGCGAGAGGAGTTTCCTTGGACCACAATGACAGCTTCCGTGAGTTCATGGCCGCCCACCAGCGGTCGCTGATGCGGACGGCGTACCTGCTCACGGGAGATGCCCACCTCGCCGAGGACCTGCTGCAGAGCGTGCTGATCAAGGTGCTCGGGCGCTGGCCCGAGCTGGCGCACGTCGCCAGCCCTCAGGCATATGCCCGAAAGGCGCTGGTCAACCAGTACATCTCCTGGCGCCGTCGGCTGGTCAGGACGACCGAACTGCCGAGCGCCGAGCCGCCGGAGCGGTCTCACTCCAGCGAGGAGTCCACGATCGTCCGGCTCGCCATGCGGCAGGCGCTCGCGCAGCTGCCGCCCAGGCAACGGGCGGTGATCGTCCTGCGTTACTACGAGGACCTCACCGAGCACGAGACCGCGAAGCTGCTGAACTGCTCGATCGGCACCGTCAAGAGCCAGGCCCACCATGCACTCGCCCGGTTACGGGCGCTCGCGCCGGAGCTGGCGCCGAAGTTCGCCGAAATGGAAGACCTGAAGGGAGCACACCGATGACCTGGCTTCGAGACGCGCTGAACGACATGGCTGACGATGCGCCCCAGGTGGACCTGACCGAGCGCACGATCAGAACCCGCGAGCTGCGGCGGCGCAGGGTCGTCCCGATCGCGGCGGCCGCCGCGGTCATCGCCATCGCGCTCGCCGCGACGGCCGCCGTACGACTGCTGCCGGCGGAGCCGGACGCGGCCACCGAGCCCGGGAACGGGACGGTGACCGACCTGCCTGCACGCGGGGTGAAGTCGCTGAGCCACGCCTATATGACCCTCTGCCAGCCGGAGGACGGCAAGGTGCCGCCCGGGTGCGTGGACGGCGGTTGGCGGGTGGTCACCCGGAGCGGCAAGACCTACCGCGTGGCGCAGGCATTGCGCGGTTTCGACTCCGGGCGGACAAGCCCCCTGGCGATCAGCCGGGACGGAAGCAAGATCGCCTACTACGACGCCGAGGCCGGCACCTTCGCGGTGCGCGACCTTGCCTCCGGAGCGGTAGTGACGGCCCCGACGAAGGTGCCCAGAGCCTGGCTCGGCAGCATCGCCCATCTCCTGCTGTCAGACGACGGCCGCTTCGTGGCATTCACCAAGAGACCGCCGCTGAAGGACCCGGCCATGCTGTTCGACATGCGCGAGCGCATGGTCAGGCCGTTGCCGAACGGCTGGAACCCCATCGGCCTGTCCCCGGGCGGCGACACGATCACTCTGGCCGAGTACGCGCCCAAGACGCGGCTGCAGACCATCAGCCACCTCTGGCAGACGTCCACGGCGGGCAACGCGAGGACCGTCGACGTCGCCGGGCACTACCTGGTCGGCGGGCTCGGTCCCGATGGGAAGAGCATCGTCGCGGTGGAGAGCGTGGAGGTCCGCGGCACCGGATGCTTGAGAAGCGGTGAGGATCTTGTGCACCTGGACCCGGAAACCGGCAAGGTGCTCCGGAGGGTCCCCGTGCGGGGCCTGTCCATGACCGACAATTTTGTCTATCTGCGCAGCTGGACCGGCCCTCAGGAGATCACCGCCCTCGCCAGGCCCTTTGTGTGCAAGGAGAGCGACGTCAACGCCCCTGCCCCGAGCCTCGACCCTCCGTACGTTCCTTTCACGGCCTACGCGGTGAACGTCAAGACTGGCAAGGCCAGGAAGCTCACCACCTACACCGCGCAGCACTGGTTCAACCTCGTGCTCCCCGGCTTCCCCGGGACCCTGTGACGGGAGGGAGCGGGTCAGGCGCGGCGCCGTTCGGCGTCGGCCGGCACGCTGGGCGCGGCCCGGTGCTTCTCCGAGTCGCGCCCAGCGCCAAGGGGCGGGTCCCCAGCTCAGCCATGAGCGATCCTGCTTCGTAACGATGGGTCAGACGATGAGGACCACCTTGCCGCGCACGTGGCCGCTCTCGACAACGTGATGAGCGGCCACGGCCTCGCGTAGAGGGAACGTCCGGACGGGCAGAGTCAGATGGCCGGTCGCCGCCTCGCCGACGACCTCACGCAGGGCGGGGAGGGAACGGCCTCCCACGCGCCGCGCACGGCCCTTGTAGTGAGTAATCGCAGGTCAGTGATAGCTTCGTTGGATTTTCCGCGATTGCTACCGGGGCCCCAGA
Source organism: Microtetraspora glauca (assembly GCF_040656155.1). Taxonomy (NCBI): domain Bacteria; kingdom Bacillati; phylum Actinomycetota; class Actinomycetes; order Streptosporangiales; family Streptosporangiaceae; genus Microtetraspora; species Microtetraspora glauca. The sequence goes on along the minus strand of NZ_JBFALK010000015.1, from coordinate 71,915 downwards.
TGGTGGCCAGACGTGCGAGCTGACCATCAGCTCCTCGGCCACGCGGCGGACATCCCGGCTTGCGATACGGCCCGGGGACCGATTTAATAAATGAACAGGCATTTATTAATGAGGGGAAGCAGTGGTGGCAGGACGTCCCCGAGGGATCGACGACGCGGCGATCTTGCGCGCGGCGGCCGAGGTGATCGGCAGGGTGGGCCCCGCGAAGCTCACCCTCTCGTTCGTGGCACGCGAGGTGGGGCTGGTCCCCGGCACGCTCGTGCAGCGTTTCGGGTCCAAGCGCGGCCTGCTCCTGGCGCTGGCCGAGCATTCCGCGAAGTACGCCGACGCACTGCCCGAGCGCGTACGGCGGGAGCACCGTTCGGCTCTCGCCGCCCTGGAGGCGCTGGTGACGGAGTCGATGGCCCAGATGGCCACGCCCGAGACCTTCGCCAACCATCTGGCGTTCCTGTGCATCGACCTCACGGATCCGGAGTTCCACGAGCACGCCCTGGCGGTTCATCTGGCCCAGGGTCGAGCGATCGAGGCACTGCTGGCGGAGGCCGTGTCGGCGGGCGAGCTTCGCGCCGGAACCGATGCCGCGTCCCTGGCCGGGACCGTACAGGCGATCGTCGCCGGGGCGGGCCTGACCTGGGCGCTCGACCGTCAGGGCACGCTGGCGCAGCGGCTCCGGCGGGAGGTCGCCACCGTGCTGTCCCCTCACCTGAACGACAGCATCGATCGGGAGGAATCATGATGTACGACGCACCGCCACTCGCCGGAAAGGTGGCCCTGGTGGCCGGGGGCACCCGGGGCGGAGGGCGGGGCATCGCCGTCGAGCTCGGCGCCGCGGGCGCGACGGTCTACGTCACCGGCCGCAGCAGCGCCGCAGGACGCTCCGACCTGGGGCGTGCGGAGACGATCGAAGAGACGGCGGAGCGGATCACCGCCGCCGGCGGCGTCGGCATCCCGATCCGGACCGACCACAGCCGCCCGGATGAGGTCCGCGCCCTCGTTGACCGGATCGCGGCCGAGCAGGATGGGCGGCTGGACATCCTGGTCAACTCCGTGTGGGGCGGCGACCCGTTGACCGACTGGGAGCACCCGCTCTGGGAGCAGGACCTGGACACCGGCCTGCGGTTGCTGCGTCAGGCGGTCGAGACCCATGTGATCACCAGCCGTCACGCGCTTCCATTGATGGTCACGTGCCGGACCGGTCTGGTCGTGGAGGTCACCGACGGCAACACCGCCCGCTACCGCGGGTCGTTCTTCTACGATCTGGCGAAGGCCGCGGTGATCCGCCTCGCCGTCGCGCAGGCGGCCGAGCTGAAGCCGTACGGCGTGGCGGCCGTGGCGATCACGCCGGGTTTCCTCCGTTCCGAGGCGATGCTCGACCACTTCGGGGTCACCGAGGACAACTGGCGGGACGGCGCGGCGAAGGACCCCAACTTCGCCCACTCCGAGACACCGGCGTACCTCGGCCGGGCGGTCGCCGCGCTGGCCGCGGATCCCGACATCATGCGCAGGACCGGGCGGGCGCTGGCCACCTGGGATCTGTACAAGGAGTACGGGTTCACCGACGCCGACGGCACGCAGCCGGATTTCGCCGCCCACTGGGCCTCCGCCCTGGAGGCCGACTACGGACCGCTCGGCGAGCCGCTGTAACGGCGTCGCACCCCCAACGCGCGAGGCCGGGCGCGATGGGGACGTCGATCACTGGGTCACCTTCTGGAGGAACTCGGTCACGTTGGCCGCGGTCCTGTCGATCTTCTCTTCGAGTGTGAGTGACTCGGGCATCCGCCCACCTGGCCCGACGTCCTTCTTGCCACGCAGGTAGAGGGAACAGGCCAGGTCGGTGCAGATGTAGGCCCCCACGGAGTTGCCGTCGCCGCTGGTGCGGCGGGCGGTCAACAGCGCCACGCCATCGCCGGTGTGCGTGGTCAGGCAGAGCGAACACATGCTGCGCCGCGCATGTCCGGCATGCGGGGTGGCCCGTCGCAGCGCCACCCCGACCAGCCGGTCACCGTGCTCGGCGACCAGGTAGGCACGGCCGGGGAATGAGGGGTCTTGCCAGCCGAGGAAGTCCAGGTCGTCCCATGGCCGCGCGTCAAGGTCCCTGGGTATGACGAGGCGTTTGGCCTCGCCCTTGGTGCAGTTGACGAAAGAGGCGCGGATCTCGCGCTCGGAAATCGGTCTCATAGCCGAAAAGCTATCCACCGTATATTGCAGCAGCAACTCATTATGTATATTGCTAGGAGTCCTAGGAAGCAGGGTGCCATGGCGCGTGCCGGAGTGACCGTCGAACGGCTGGCTGAGGCGGCGGCCGAACTGGCCGACGAGGTGGGATTGGAGAACGTCACCGTCTCCGAGCTCGCGCGCAGATTCGGCGTGAGGGACGCGAGTCTGTACTCACACATCAGGAACGCGCACGAGCTACGGGTTCGGGTGGCCGTGCTGGCGCTGGCCGAGCTCGCCGACCGGGTCGCGGCGGCGCTGGCCGGCCGGGCGGGCAAAGACGCACTGGTCGCCTTCGCCAACGCCTATCGTGACTACGCCAAGGAACACCCCGGCAGGTACACGGCGACGCAGGTCGAACTCGACCCGGAGACCGCTGAAGCGAGCGCGGCGCGCCGGCACTCGGACATGACGCGGGCGATCCTCCGGGGCTACTCACTCGCGGAGCCCGACCAGACCGACGCGGTCCGGTTGTTGGGCAGCACCTTCCACGGGTTCGTGAGCCTGGAACAGGCAGGCGGCTTCCGCCATCATCCTCGCGGCGCGGACGAATCCTGGAGCCGGGTGCTCGACACCGTCGACGTGGCGCTCCGCAACTGGCCGGCACATGCGAGCGATGCCGACGCGGGCCGCGCCCCATGACGGGGCGCCTGCCGTCCGAAGGTGTCTCCAACGCCTGATCCGCAGGAGAGTTGCCGGATCCCGGGTGAGCGAGGTCAGCCGGCGTCGAGCAGGATCTTCAGCACCTCCAGCGGCGCGTCCCGCATGAGGTTGTGCCCGCCGTCGAGCGCGTACGTCGTCCACGCGGAATCCTCGCGCAGCCGTTGGTATACGGGGGTGAACGGAGATTCGCCGTCCCACCCGGCGGCGTACGCGTAGATCCGGCGCCGGACCCGCGTGAGGTCGCCGGCCAACCGGATCGGCTGGAACAGCGAGGCGAGCGGGTGGGGTGTGGCCCGGGTGTCGAAGAACGGCAGTGGTCGTACCGCGTAGCCGCTCGCGGTCACGTCCGTGTACCACTGTCGCTCGCGATCGGTGACCAGGCTCCAGCAGGAGTCGCCGTCCCCGGGCACCATGGCGTCCAGGTACACCAGGGCGTTCACCCGGTCGGGCATGCGGTCGGCGACTCCTGTGATCACCATTCCCCCGTAGCTGTGGCCGACCAGCACGGCATCGTGGATGTTCTCGGCCGCCAGTACCCCGGTCACGTCCTGAATGTGCGTGTCGAGATTCACTCCGCCATGCAGCAGGTGGCCGCGTTCGCTGAGTCCGGTCAACGTCAGCGGGTGGGCGCGGTGTCCGTGGGCGCGCAGCCGTTCGGCGAGTTCGTCGAAACACCAGCCGCCGTGGCACATGCCGGGGATCAGAACGAAGGTTGCCATAGTCGTACTCCTTATGGTTGTCGAAATGGTTGTCGAACAATCCGGGGGTCAGGGCGTTGCGGCCACGCGCGAACGACTCGCGGTCGTGGCGATCAGAGCGGCTCCGGCGCACAGGATGGCGGTCCAGGCCAGGGTGGCGCCGGTGAAGGTGTGATCGGCGAGGAGCCCGGCGAGCCACGGTCCGGCGGTCTGACCGGCGGCGAACACCGTGGTGAAGGCCGCCAGCGTGGCCGTCCATTCCGCGGGCGGCGTGTTCGCCTTGATGAGCGCGGTGACGGCGGCGGGCACGCTCATGAACGTCGCCCCGTAGACGACCGCGGAGGCCAGGACGACCGGCAGTGCCGAGGACGCCAGGGCGAGCGCCGCTCCACCGGCGAGGAGCACGAGCAGCGTGGCGAGGGCCCTGCCGCCGGGCCAGTCGGTGATGGGCCGACTCCACAGGAATGGCGCCAGCACGACGGCCAGCCCCAGCACCGTCCAGGTGAGCGTCACCTGCGCGATCGACGCGTGCCGGTCCGCGAGGTAGGCGGACAGGAAGGTGATGTACGTGATGTATCCGGCGGCGAACAGCAGGTAGGCCAGGGCCATCCGCCACAGCGGAAGCATCCGCACAGTGCCGGCCGGGGCGTCTTCACCCTCATCGGTACGTGCGGCGGACCAGCTGACCAGTGTCGCCAGACCCGCGGCGGCGCCGAGGCCGACGCACGCCAACTGCCAGTGATCACCCAGCGCCGGGATGGTCGCGCCGCTGAACACGATGCCCAGCCCGGCACCGGCGAAGTAGACGACGATGGGCGTGCTGGAGGCGATGCCGGTCGCGATGCGCGCCGCGATCACCCCACCGCTGATGAACACCAGTGCCCCCGCCATCCCGGCGGCGGCCCGCGCGGCCAGCTGCGCCGGAAAGTCACCACTAACCGCGGTGGCGGCCAGTGCCACCGCGGTGAGAACCATCCCCCAGCGGAAGGTGGCGGTGGCGCCGAGCCGGCGCTGGACGGCGGGCGTGACCAGTGCGCCGACCAGGTAGCCGAGCCCGTTGGCGGCGCTCATCACCCCGGCTTCGGTCAGGCTCCAGCCCAGGTCGTCGCGCATGGCCGGGATGAGCAGGCCGTACGCGAACCGCGCGAGCCCGAGCGCGGAGGCGGTGCCGAAAGCCAGCCGCAGCGCCCTCATAGGTACCGCAGGGGCGCGAGCCCGGCCGGCCGCCACGATTCGCCGGCCACGTCCATCTCGGCGACGAGGAAGGTCATCGCGGGCGTGGTGGCCGAAATGTCCGGGTCGCGAGGCGGGTGGGCGGCAAGCGGGTCTGTCATCGAAAGCTCCAAGGTCGAACCGATCGGTACGATCTCGACGCTAGCAGCCGATCGAACCGAGCGGTACCATCTCTCTCATGCCAGTCGCGAAAGGGTCGACGATCGACCCGGCCTGCACCCGCGCCACCATCGTCGAAGCGGCCATGCCGCTGCTGTACGAGCGCGGACTCGACGGCGTCGGCGTCGCCGAGCTATGCGCCCGCGTCGGCGTGTCCAAGGAGACCCTCTACCGACACTTCGGCACCAAGGACGGGCTCATCGAGGCGGTTCTCCACAAGCGCAGTGAACAGGTGACGCGGTGGCTGGCCGGGGCAGCCGCCGCCGCCGGGGACGATCCCCGCGACCAGCTCACCGCGGTGTTCGACGCCCTGCGGCAGTGGTACGACGAGCCGGTGTTCCGCGGTTGCGCGATGCTGAACGCGGCCGCCCAGCACCATGTCGAGGCCGTACGCGCCATCACCGCGCGTCACCTCGACCGCTACCTGGAGCTCCTGACCGGCATCGCCGAACGAGCCGGAGCCGCCGATCCGCACCTCCTGGGGCGGCAGCTGCTCATCCTGGTTGAGGGCGCCACGGTCGTCGCCGCACATCAGGATGCGGTGGGCGCGGGCGATCACGCCCGCCAAGCCGCCCTCACCCTGCTGTCCACCGCCTCCCGGACAAGCCCTCCCGCCTAGACAAGACGGGGGGACGGTTCACGGACGCTCGGGAGCGAGCAGGCCGCGGTTGTAACCTTCCGCGACCGCGGCGGCACGGTCGTTGACGTCAAGCTTCGCGTAGATGTTGAGCAGGTGCGTCTTGACCGTGGCCTCGGTGATGAACAGCCGGGCGGCCGCCTCCCGGTTGGTGTGGCCTGCCGCGACCAGGCGCAGCACCTCAAGCTCGCGCCGGCTCAACGGGCCGGTCGACGGCGCCGGGGCGCGCAGCCGGCTCATCAGGCGGGCGGCGACCGACGGTGAGAGCGCGACCTCGCCGCGGGCGGCCGCGCGTACGGCGCGCAGCAGTTCGTCCCGCGGCGCGTCCTTGAGCAGGTAGCCGGTGGCGCCGGCCTCGATCGCGGGCAGCACGTGGCTGTCCGTGTCGTAGGTGGTCAGCACGAGCACCCGGGCCGGTACGCCGCGCCGGGCCAGCTCGCCGATCGCGGTGACGCCGTCCATGCCGGCCATCCGCAGGTCCATCAGGATCACGTCCGGCCCGAGCGCCTCGGCCAGTCGGACCGCCTCGGCCCCGTCCGCCGCCTCGCCGACCACGGTGAACTCGGGGTCGCGGGCGAACATGCTGCTCAGCCCGTCCCGTACCACCGGGTGGTCGTCGGCGACGAGCAGCTTGATCGGGTCACTCACGAAAACACCTCCGGCGCCTCGGCGGGCAGGCAGGCCGAAATCCCGGTTCCACCTCCCACCTCCGATTCGATCTGCAACGTGCCCGACAAGGCCTCGATCCGCTGCCGCATCGCCACCAACCCGAAGCCCCCGTCGCGCTCGACCCGTGCGGTCGGGTCGAAGCCGCGGCCGTCGTCGCGGACGTCGAGGGCCACCTGATGGTCCATGTAGGAAAGGGTGAGACCGACGCGGCTGGCGGTGCCGGCATGCTTGGCGACGTTGGCCAAGGCCTCCTGGGCGATTCGTAGCAGGGCGACCTCGGCCTCCGGACGCATGCTGCGGGTTTCGCCGGTGATGGTCACCTGGGCCGGGATGCCGTGGCGGGCCGACCACGTGGCCGCCACCTCGGTGACGGCGTCGGCCAGGCGGCCGGTCTCCAGCGGCTCCGGGCGCAACTCGTTCACCGAGCGCCGCGCCTCGGTCAGGCTCTCCCGGGCCAGCGCGGTCGCCGCCGCGTGGTGCCGGCGCCAGGCGGCGGGGTCGTCGGCCGCGTGCTCGGCCGCCTGCAACTGGGTGACGATGCCGGTGAGGCCCTGGGCCAGGGTGTCGTGGATCTCCCGGGCCATCCGGGCCCGCTCGTCCAGGACGCCGGCCGCGCGGGCCTGCTCGACCAGCCGTTCCTGCAGCGCCGCGTTTTCGGCCAGCGCCGCGGCCAGCCGCGCGTTGGCCTCCCGGGCCTCGCGCAGCGCCGCCTCCCGGGAGGCGTAGTACCGCGCGCCGATCTCGCCGATCCAGGCCAGCAGGCACATCGGCGCGATGTTGACGACCAGGATCCCCAGGTACTCCAGTCGGCCGACCCAGGAACCGGTGTCCAGGCCGGCCGACTGAGCAGTGCCGGCCACCACCCCCACGCCGGCGATGAAGTACAGCTCGCGCGGCCAGCCGATGATCCGGTACGCGTAGAAGTACAGCGCCGGCGTGTATAAGCCGAACCACGGATTGCGCAGGACCATGACCAGCCCGAACAGGATCAGGCCGGCCAGGAAGACACCCATCAGGCCGATCCGGTCGCGCCATGCCGGACGCAGCGTGAAGAGCGCCAGGGTCCACACCGCGGCCGCCGCGCAGAGCGCGAGGTCGATGGCGAGGGAGCCCGGCCGGTCGTGCTTGAAGGCGATGGTCAGGGCGGCCATGACGGCCAGCAGCACGTACGGAACCACGGTGACCATGGGTCGCAACCGCTGTTCCCAGCCCGCCGGCCCGGCCATCTGCCAACTCTGCATCGCGCACCTACTCCCAGCGGGACAATCTAGCCGCCACGGCTCTCGTGGAGGTTCTCCACCTCGATCACCGCACTCACGGCCGGACCGCCCGGCGCCGGTTGATCTGCACGACGACGGCCAGCAGGAGCAGGCCGCAGACGCCCTGCTCGAGCTTGAACCAGAGCGGGAACGTGCCGGGCAGCGCGATGATCACCACGATCGCGACCAGCATGACCGCGGTGACGACGCGCAGCCGCAGCAGCATCCGGCGGTCGCCGCGGGCCGCCCGGACCGCGAGGAACAGCGTGACCAGCGAGGCGGCGGCGACGATGGTGCCGCGGATCCAGACCGCGGCGGTGACCATCGTCGCGTCGTGCCGGAACACGATCATCGCCACCAGCGTCAGCAGGCTGACCACGGCGTACCCGCTGATCAGCCAGACCACATTGCGCATTTCAGTGTGCCTCCGTCTCTTCGTTCGCCGACGGGAATCAGCGTCGCAACGGAGGCACCTCATGCGGATCGCCCGATCTTCCGAGCGGGCGGTGGAATCGGCCGCTCGCTCACACGGTGGAGCGACTCCACCGATCGGTGGAGTCGGATCGGTGGAGTCAGAGGGATGCACGGTGTACGGCTATCGCCGCCCCGAGGGCGAAGGCGGCATATCCGCAGGTCACGGCCAAACCCGCCCATGGCGGGAGCGGGTAATAGCCCCCGACCAGTGACGGGCCCACGTCCACATGCGCGAACGTGGGGACGCTCTGCGTGATCGCGAACCCGGCGGCAGGGGTGATCGTCAGCAGCCACGGCGCCAAGCCCGCGGTCGCCAGCAGGTAGGGCACGACGGCCAGCGCGATGGCCAGCCCGACGGCGACGACGGCCCGCTTGACCAGCGCGGCGAGGCCCAGAGCCAGCACGGCGGCGGCCGCCGTCAGCGCCGCGTAGCCGACGATCACCCGCGACTCGGTCGCCAGGGTGATCGGCTGGATCGGGTTCTGATTCGCACGCAACATCGCCAGGCCGACAGGGACCACGACCCCCGAGGTCACCAGCCCCGCCACGAACGCGACCGCGCCGACCACCGCGGCCTTGGCCGCCAGCAGCCGCGCCGGATGCGGCGCGACCGGCGGGCCGGTCCTGATCAGCCCGCGCCGGTGTTCTCGTGTGAAGAACGTGACCGCCACCATGAGCACCGGGATCAACCCCACGGCCCCGCCGATCAGCATGAGGTCGGCGCGTACACCACCCTCCACCGTGGCGGGCCCGATGTCACCACCCCCGGTCACGATGAGCTTGTCGCCGGACTCGACGACCCCGCCCGGGTGATGCGGGGTCGTGCCGTCGGACTCCATGGAGACGCCGACGTCGTCGCGGCGCCACGAACCGTTCGCGACTTGCGGCGTGATCTGGTCGAAGGTGGCGGTGACCTGGGCGAAGGCTTGCGCCATATCCCACAGCGCGCCTGGCGAGGTGGCGAACAGCCCGATCTCGACCGTCTCCGGCAGTCCGGTCAGCTTGACAGTGCTGACCTCGGTCCACGTCTTGCCGTCGTCTGACTCGTAGCCGCTGATGGTGTCGCCCGACCTGGTCAGCCGCAGCCACTGCGGGCCATTGTGAGGACCGCCGGCCACGTCGTGGATGTAGTTGTACTGCATCCGCACGCCGTGATCTCCGGTGAGCATGACGGCGGCATACGGTGTGCCCTGCTTGAGGCTCTCCCTGACGAGGAGCCCGGCCTTCGCCCACGGCACCACCCCCTCCGTGACGTTGCGCACCCCGGGTACGGCGTCCGGCAGCCGGATCTGCCCGGTCATGTCCGACACACGGGCGGTGATGCCGCCGTTCCCCTTGAGCGGCTGGTGCACGAAGTAGTACTTGTCCCTGACCGCCGTGCCATCGGGTCCCAGCAAAGGCGCGGGGCAGGGGCCCTCACCCTTCCCGGTCACGCACGTGCTGCGGACGCCCCCGGCGATCAGCAGTCCGAGCGACACGGTGACCAGCACGGAGAACGCCATGGCGAGCACCCAGCCGCGCGCGGTGCGGAACGTGGTCCACTCCGCGCGCAGCACCTGGGAGAAGCCGTCCCGCTCGGCCCGCTGGCTGGATCGGTAAGGCGTGAATGGATTCATGCCGACGGTTGTACGGAGCACCCGGTTCCAACCGGGTCGCAGCCGCTGCGACCCGGCTGGAACCGGGCATCTGGCATCGTGAAGACATGGCACCTCAACCCGGCCGACCCGCCCGCACGACGACCGGCGGTGGGCGGCGGTGAGGGTCCTCGTCGTCGAAGACTTCGAGGTCCTCTGGGACGAGGCCGCCGACCCCTTCAGCAGCGCCGTCAAGCACACCATGCACCGGTTACGGGCCAAGCTCGGCGACCCTCCCGTGATCGAGACCATCCGCGAAGGCGGCTACCGCATCGGACCGTCATGACCACCCGGCGGCTCGCCAGAAGGTCCTTGCACAAGCGGCTCGCACTCGCCTACGCGGCGGGCATCTACGCCGCCGGAGTCTTCGTGCTCGTCCTCGTCGACATTCCGCTCGCCAGCATCCAGGCAGCCAGACCCAACGGCCCTCCCTCATCGACCACGGTCACCGAAACCGGGCCCGGGATCAGCCTGCCCCAACTCCTCGCCGGATCCGCCGTCGCCCTGGTCGTTCTGATTCCCATCGCGCTGGCTCTCGGCTGGTACGTCGCCGGCCGGTTCCTGCACCCGCTGCGCGCCATCACCGCCACCGCCAAAATCATCTCCGCCGGCAACCTCCACCGGCGCCTCGACCTCGGCGAGCCCACGGACGAGCTGACCGAACTCGGCCACACCCTCGACGACCTGTTCGCCCGCCTTGAAGCCTCCTTCGACGCCCAACGCCACTTCGTGGCCAACGCCTCCCACGAGCTGCGCACCCCTCTCGCCGGCCTGCGCACCCTCCTTGAGGTCGCTCTCGCCGACCCCGACGCCGACACCGACACCCTGCGCTCGGCCTGCCAGGAGGCCCTCGCTCTCGGCGCGCACCAGGAGCGGCTCGTCCACGCACTGCTCACCCTGGCCACCAGCGAACGCGGCGTCACCCGCTGGGACACCCTCGACCTCGCCCACATCGTCGAAGGAGTGCTCGCCTCCCGCCGCGACCAAGCAACGGAGACAGGCGTCGACCTCGCCGAACACCTGGCGCCCGCAGTTACCGCCGGGGACCCGAAACTGATCGAAAGCCTCGTCGCCAACCTCATCGACAACGCCATCCGCCACAACCACCCAGACGGACACGTCGAGATCACCACTCAGACCTCCGGCACGCAGGTCGCCCTGACGGTCACCAACACCGGGCCGGTGATCCCCGGCGACCAGGTCCAGCGCCTGTTCCAACCCTTCCAAAAACTGGCTTCCCATCGTCACGGTCGCCGCGACGGCTACGGCCTCGGCCTCGCCATCGTCAACGCCGTCGCCCGAGCTCACCACGCCACCCTCACGACCAGCGCACGCCCCGAAGGCGGCCTGTCCATCACCGTGCGGTTCGCGCACGGATCTCATCCGGACCTTCCCTAACGTCAGAGGACGACCACGTAGGGGCCCCGACTGTGGCCGGGGCGCATGTGCTGCCAGAACAGCGGGTCAGGCCGCGCCGGTCGGCCGGGATGAGCGGGCCGGCCCACTCGGGTTCGGCCGGCACGTCCTGCGACATCAGGGTGTCGACGCGCGTGGCCCCGCTGGTCCCGCTCGGCATGCGCGCGACATCGACCAAAGTCGTAGCTCGGCTCTACCGGGGTCGAACTCGCCGCGGCCACGCGTCCGATGCGGCGACCACCTCTCGACGGCGACGCTGTTGCGCGTGAACCACACGGGACCGGCCGCAGACGCCATCAGTGGATGGCCACGAGAAGGCCCGCCCGTCCTCCAAGTAGAGAGAGGAAAAGGCGTGTTACGCGAAACCACTTCCACTCAAGCCGTACCGGGGCGTACCGGCCGCACCGCCATCCGGCGGGCACTGACCGTGGCCGGTGCGACGGTCGCGGCACTCGTTCTCTGGACGCTGGTCGGCCCGGTGGCCGGCATCGGACTGACCGTCCGACTCGACGGGGCGATCCAGTCCGTCGGGGCGGGTTCGGTCGCCGCGGCGAGCCTGGTCGCCGGTCTCGCGGCCTGGGCGCTGCTCGCGTTACTGGAACGCCTGCTGAAGCGGCCGGGTCGGACCTGGACGGTCATCGCGATCGTGGCGCTCGCGCTGTCGCTGACCGGACCACTCGCCGCCGTCGACACCGCGGGCATGGTGGCGCTGGGCGGAATGCACCTGATCGTGGCCGCGGTGCTCATCCCCGGCCTGGGGCGCTCGGCGAAGGCCTGGTGACCGTTCCCGACCGGCCCCGCCGTCATCGCGCACGGCGGTTGACCATCGCCAGCCTGGGTGAACTCCTGAAGGGGTGACCCGGACGGCGGAGGCGTGTCGCTCACGCGTCGCGTACGCGCAGCAGCGATCCCCCGCCCAGGAGAGCCGCGGCGGCCCATGCGGCGAGCACACCGAGACCGGCCCATGGGCTGAGGGGCAGGCTGGAGAGATTCGTGGTCGCCTGGACGGCGAGTCCCGCGTTCATCGGCGAGATCTGCCAGAGCAGCCTCTGCCAGTCCGGGTCGGAAATCATGAAGGGGAGGATCGAGAAGACGTAGAGCAGGACGAACACCACCCCGATGGCCGTCGCCGAGTCCCGTACGGCGGCGGCGACGCCGAGACTGAGTAAGGCGATCAGCACGAGGTAGAGGACCGAGCCGACGGCCGCGCGGAGCGTCGGCCCGTCGGACAGGGACAGGAACGGGTGGCCGTGAGCCGGGGTGAAACCGTTTCCGGGCAGGATGAGCCACCCGGCCAGCACGGACCCGAGCACGGCGACGGCGCCGGCGGCCAATGTGAGGCCGGTGAGGACGGTCGCCTTGGCGGCCAGTACGGTGCCCCGGCGCGGCATCGCCGCCAGGGTGGTGCGGATCATGCCGGTGCCGTACTCACCGGTGATCGCCAGGACGGCCAGGACGGCGACGGCCGCCTGGCCCACCTGAACCCCGATGAGACTGATCTTGGCAGGGTCGTGGTCGCATCCCGCCGCCGGGCAGGACACGGTCGCGGCCGCCGCCGCGCTCGACGCCACGGTCAGCGCGATGACGGCGAGCAGCAGCCGGCCGGTGTCGGCTACAGTGCGCAGCTTCGTCCACTCCGCGCGCAGTTCCCGTCTCATACGTCCCTCCGGCGCAGCATGAAGACGGCCAGGCCGAGAGCGAGCACGGCGTAGCCGCACAGCACGGCGAAGCCGGCCCACGGCGCCAGCGGATAGTAGCCCGCCTGCGGCACGTAGTGGCCGATCACCTGCGGGTACTCCGGGATGCTCTGCTGGATCGCGAAACCGGCGGCCGGGGTGAGCCGCAGCAGCCACTGCGCCGCGCCCGCGGGCAGGACGGAGGCGGTCGCCAGGATGTGAGGCAGGACGATCGCCGCGATGGCGGCGGTCACCGCCGCGGCGCTGCGCTGGAACAGGGCGCCGAGGGCGAGGGCGAAGACGGCGGCCACGGCGAGCAGCGCAGCGACGCCGACTACGACGCGCGATTCGGTGAGCAGGCTCACCGGAAGGACGTAGTTGCCGCCCGCGCGCAGGATCCACGTGCCGAGCGGGACCACGACACCGGCCCCGGCCAGCCCGGCGACGAAGGTCACCGCGGCGATCACGACGGCCTTCGCCGCCAGCACCCGGCCTCTCCGTGGGCTGGCGAGCAGGCTGGTGCGGATCAGGCCTCGCCGGTGCTCGGCGGTGATGAACAGCACCGCCACCACGATCACCACGATCAGGCCGGTCAGCACGCCGGTGAGGGTGCTCTCGATGGTCTGGCCGTCCGCGAGCGGCGCGATGTCGCCGACCCCGGTGACGGTGAAGGTGCCGCCGGACTCGACGACTCCGCCCGGATGATGGGGCGACCCGTCGGGCTCCCGGGTGACCCCGATGTCGTCGCGGCTCCACGCGCCGCCGGACACCTTGCCCTCCAGGCTGACCTGGTCGAAGGCGGCGGTGGCCTCGGCGAAGCGGTTCTGCACGGTGCTCCCGCCGAGATCAGTCTGCTTCACCGTCAGGTCACCCGGGGATGCGACGAAGAGTCCGACCTGCACCGTGGCCGGCAGCCCGGCCAGCCGGGCGGTGCCGACCTTGGTCCAGTGCGCGCCGTCGGCCGACTCGTAGCCGGTGAGCTCCTCTCCTGAGCGGGTCAGCCGCAGCCAGCGCGGGGAAGCCGCCGAGACACCGCCCGGACGACCGGCCACATCTTCGGTGAAGTCGTGCTGCATCCGCACCCCGTGCCCGCCGGTGATCATCGTCGCGGCATAGGCCGACCCCTGCCGTGTGCCGTCCTTGATCATGACGCCGGCCTTCGCCCACGGTTCGACCCCAGGCACGACTCGCCGCGTCCCCGGGGTGATGTCGGGCAGGCGGATCTGACCGGTCATGGAGGTCATCCGGACGGTGATGCCGCCGTCGCCGGCCAGCGACCGGTGCACGAAGTAGAACTTGTCCTCCACCGCCTCACCGCCCGGCCCCACCGGAACGGCGGGGCAGACATCACTCGGACCACCGCACGATGTCTGGCTTCCCGACGCGGAGAGCAGCCCGAGCAGGACGATGACCAGCGCCGCGACCATCATGCCGATCAGCCAGCCGCGTACTGTGCGGAACTTGGTCCACTCCGCGCGCATCAGTTGGGCGAAGCCGTCGCGCCCGGTTCGCAGGCCCGAGCGGTAAGGGGTGGCGGTGCCGCTGCTCATCGGGCCGCCTCCTGTCCAGCGGCGGCTCCAGTGGCGGTTCCGGTGGTGACTCCGGTGGCGGCGCGGAATTCGACCGCGTCCCTGGTGAGATCCATGTACGCATCCTCAAGCGTCGCGCGATGGGCCGCGACCTCGGAGAACGGCACCGCGTTCGCGTTGAGGAGCGTCACGATGCGCTCTGCCTCCAGTCCGGAGACGGTGATCGTGTCGCGGTCGCCGGCGGCGACGGTGGCGCCGGCGTGCGCCAGCGCCGTCATCGCCTCCGATCGTGCCGTGGTGCGCAGCGTGACCCGGCCGCTGGAGGCGGTGGCGATCAGATCGGCCACGCTGGTGTCGGCGACGACCCGGCCGCGGCCAACCACCACGAGATGGTCGGCGGTGTCCTGGAGCTCACTCATCAGGTGGCTGGAGATCAGGACGGCGCGGCCCTCCGCGGCCAGCGACCGCAGGAGGCCGCGGATCCACACGATGCCCTCGGGATCCAGGCCGTTGACCGGCTCGTCGAGCATGAGCACCGGTGGATCGCCGAGGAGCGCCGCGGCGATCCCGAGCCGCTGCCGCATCCCCAGCGAGTAGCCACCGGCCTTCCGCCGGGCCGCGGATCGCAGCCCGACCTGCTCGATCACCTCATCGACCCGCCTGGCGGGCAGCCCCTGGGAGTGGGCCAGCCACAGCAGATGATTGCGGCCGGTGCGGCTCGGCTGCAGCGCCGCGGCGTCCAACAGCGCCCCGACGTGGCTGAGCGGGTTCCGCAGGCTCGGGTACGGTCGCCCGCCGACCAGCGCGGTGCCCTCGTCGGCCGCGTCCAGGCCGAGGATCACCCGCATCGTGGTGGACTTGCCCGCGCCGTTGGGGCCGACGAAGCCGGTGACCTGCCCCGGCGTCACCCTGAAGGACATCCCGTCCAGGGCCATGGTCCGGCCGAATCGTTTGCGCAGCCCGATGACTTCGATGGTTGCTTCCACGCCAGGCAGATTAGGTAACGGCGTTACGCGCGGTCGTCACACCACCGAGCCATCTTCACGATCGCTGGTGTGAGTGACGTCCCATCCCTCACGCGAGGGATGCCAGTACGGTGGGACGGCCGCGACAATGGCCTGCGTGGATCGAACGGGTGACCGAAGCGGCGGATGGGCGGCCAGGTGGCGGCGGAGCGCCGCGATTCCCCACGCGCCTGTCGTGGCCGGCGTCCTGCTGGCGGTGCTCGCGCTGACGGAGGCGATCGTGCACGCCCGGAGTTCGCCGCTGGCGCGTTCGTTCGGGCATGCCGTGAGCAGACCGGTGGGCGAGACGATCGCGCACGCCGGGACACCCCCACCGGTCGAGTCCACCGGCGCCGTGCTGTACGTCGTGGCGTTCGGCCTGCTCGGCCTGGCCACCACGCTTCCCCTGGCGCTGCTGTGGGCGCAGCCGGCCGCCGCCGCCGTCGTCGTCTCCACGACGATCGTGCTGTCGATCACGGCCTTCCAGACGCTGACCGTGGCGGGCCTGGGCGCACAGCTGGTCGCCGGGTACCGGCTCGGCCGCAGCGGCTCGTACCTGCTCGCGGTCCTTCTCGCCGTGCCGTACCCGGTCCTGGCACTCGCCGGTACGGCGGGCGGCGAGGCGCGGGTCCTCACCCTGCTGCTGGCGTCCCTGGCCCCGGCGGCGGCGATGGCCGGAATCGCGCGGCGCGCACACAGCGAGGCGCTGGAGAACACGGCCGCCCGGCAGGTCATCGCTGACAGCCTGCTGGAACACACGGCGCGCGGCGAACGTGCTCGCATCGCCCGCGAACTGCACGATGTCGTCGCCCACCACATTTCCATGGTCTCCGTGCAGGCGGAGACGGCCCGGCTGACCACCCCCGGGATGCCGGCCGCCGGCGCGGAGCGGCTGTCCGCCATCGGCGACACCGCCCGGGCGGCGCTGACCGAGATGCGGCGGCTGCTCGGTGTGCTGCGCGAGGACGCGCAGGCAGACGCGGCGGACCTGCGACCTCAGCCCGGCCTGCGCCTGCAGGAGCTCAACGAGTTGCTCGACGAGTCACGGGACGCGTCCGGGACCGGCATCCGCCTCATCCTCAACGGCCCTCCGGTCATGCTCGACCCCGGCGTCGAACTCGCGGCCTACCGCATCGTCCAGGAAGCCCTCACCAACGCCCGGCGCCACGCGCCGGGCGCCGCCGTCGACGTGGAACTGCACTACGCCGGCGACGCCCTGCGGCTGCTCATCCGCGACAACGGACCCGGCCCGTCCGCGGCCGCCCCTGCCGACGGTCACGGGCTGTCCGGCATGCGAGAGCGCGCCGCGGCCGTCGGCGGGAGGTTGCGCACCGGCCCCGCCGCCGGCGGCGGCTTCCTCGTCGAAGCCCGCCTACCCGGAAAGGAGGAGACGGCCGCATGAGTCCGCAGTCCCCTGCCGTCCGGATCGTCGTCGCCGACGATCACCCGGTGGTTCGCACCGGATTCGCCGAACTGCTCGACACGCAGCCGGACTTCACCGTCGTCGGCGCCGCCTCCGACGGTGCCGAGGCGGTACGGCTCTGCCGCGAGCTGTCACCCGACGTCGTCCTCATGGACGTCCGCATGCCGGGCATGGACGGCATCGAAGCCACCCGGCGGCTCGCCGGATCCGCGACGGCCGAGCCGCGCATCCTCATCCTGACCACGTTCGACCTGGACGAGTACGTCTACGACGCGCTTCGCGCCGGAGCCAGCGGGTTCCTGCTCAAGGACGTCACCGCGGAGCGGCTCTTCGACGCGGTACGCGTGATCGCCGCGGGCGAAGCGCTCCTGGCCCCGGCCGTCACCCGCCGCCTGATCAGTGAGTTCGCCCACCTGCGTCCGGGGCCCGAGGCCACGCCGACGGTCGCGCTCAGCGCGCTCACCCCTCGCGAGACGCAGGTCCTGCGGCTCATCGCCGAGGGCCTGTCCAATCCGGAGATAGCGAGCCGGTTGACGGTCACGGAGGAGACCGTGAAGACACACGTGAGCCGCGTGCTGAGCAAGCTCGGGCTGCGCGACCGGACCCAAGCGGTCGTCACCGCGTACGAGACGGGACTGGTCGTGCCGCGCTCACGCGGCCCGAGGTAGCCCGCGCGCATCCGGCTCATGTGGAGTCATCATCTGCGCGCGCACGGGAAGGCGGATCGTCGAACACCCTGGGGGAACAGGAAGAGGATGCCGAGGTTCCTGAGCCAGTCGATGTAGTTCTTGCGCACGGCGATCAGCTCGCCGGCCCGGCGGGACGTACGGTGATCCGCCCGTTGTCACTCGTGGCGGTGATCACGTGCCGGCTGGTCGCGTCCTCGCGTACGTCGGCGCGTACGTCCTTGCCGCCCTTCACCTTGACCTGGTAAGCCGCGTCGGGCACCTCGACCGTGAGGGCGCCGTTGTCGGTCCGCACGGCGACCTGGTCGGGAACGGCGGCGAACGCGAGGTGGATCGCGCCGTTCCCGGAGACCGCGTCCACCTGGCCCGACCTGGTGCCCGTGGCACGCACCTCGCCGTTCTCGCTCTCCAGGCTGAGCGGTCCTGAAGCGTCGGCGACGGAAATCGCTCCGTTGTCGGTACGGATCCGCAGCCCGGCGCCGAACCCCGACGCCGAGACCCTCCCGTTGTCTCCTTCGACGGTGAGCGCCGTTCCCGCGGGCACCACGACTTCGTACCGCACGTCGCAGCCGCCGATGAGCGTCACGCAGTCAGTGGCCAGCGTGAGCGTGCCGTCTTTGAGGTCCCACGTCGTCTTCGGATCACCGCCGAGCACAGACCATCGGGAGAACCACCGCCTCACCTGGACGTCGGCGACTTCGCCCGGCTTGATGTCCAGGTCGCCGCTGCCCTTGGCGATGCTCAGCCGGTCCTGGGCGAACGCGAAACTCCGTTTCTCCGGCTGTGCCTCGTCCGCCGAAACGCCGCACCCGGCGAGGAGGACCAGCGCCGACGCTGTCAACACGAGGGATCGAGAGGTCGTCAAGAGAGGTCTCCTAGAGAGATAAGAGTGCATGACACCTCGCACGATACCCAAAGTATTGAGTACTTTGAGTATGCTATTTCCTGTGAGTGATGATCAGACGCCGAGCCCCGCCCGCCGCGTTCCGCGCGAAGAGGTGCGCCGCCGACTGCTGGCCGAGGCGGCGCGGGTGTTCGCCGAGCGCGGCTATGTCGACGCCCGGCTAGAGGACATCGCCCACGCCGCCGGCTTCACCAAAGGCGCCGTCTACTCGAACTTCGGCAGCAAACAGGAGCTGTTCGCGGCCGTCCTCAGCGATGGCGCCGAGACGGAACTGGCCGCCGTGATGACGGAGATCCGCGACACCAGCGCGCTGCCCACGCTGATCGCGCGGGTCTCCTCTCTGGTCACCCGGCGGATCGTCGGGGACACCCGCCGGGGGTACTTCGGCCTGGAGTTCGCGGCCCGCGCCGCCCGCGACGACCGGATCCGGTCGGTGCTCACCCCGATGCGCCGAACGCAGCGGGAAGGGGCGGCCAGATCGATCGCCGAGGCCGCCGAACGCACCGGCGCCCGCCCGGCCGTCGACCCCGACCTGGCCGCGCTGATCCTGCACTGTCTGACCAACGGCCTGACCAACGAACACCTCGCCGACCCCGAGAAGGTGAACACCGAGACGATCGAGCGAGCCCTGTCCACCGTGCTCTTCTGCCTTCTGCCGCCGGACCGCGACCCGGCTCCGCAACCATCGGAGACCCATCCGGTCCGGGACTGATGACACGTTCGTCTATGGCACCCGCCCTACCGCCGGCCTGCCTCCGCCGAGGACGGACCTGCGGGATGGGTCCCGATGCCGTTCCGGATCAGCGCGCCCCGGGGGCCTCGGCCTGGCCCTGATCGCCCGCGTTCGCGTTCCCGGTGGCCCCCTCCTCGTGGTGCCTCGCCCGGAACTCGGCCGCGACCGCGCGCTCGCGTAGCTGCGCCGCCTCCGCCCTGGCCGCGTCGAGTTGCGCCCGGAGATCCTGCATCCGTGCCCGCTCCAGGGCGAGTTCCGCCTGCAGCTGCTCCCGCTCAGCGGCGGCCGTACCGGCCTGGTCTGCGGCCTTGGCCAGCTCCTCGGCCGCGGCACGCGCCTCCGCCCCGGCCCGCGCGGCCTCTGCCTGGGCGCGCGCGGTCTCCGCGGCCGCGAGCGCGCGGGCCGACTCCGCAGCCTCCGCCCGGTCGCGTTCGCCGTCGGCGCGGGTGACGGCGCGGTCACGCTCGGCCTCGGCCGCGTGGGCCCGTGCGATGGCCGCCGCACTGGCCTGTTCGGCCTCCCTGTGCGCGCGCCGTGCCATCTCCGCCTCGGCGCGGGCGCCGACCGCCTCGGCCTGGGCCCGCTCACGCTCCTGGTTCGCCTGTGCGGCGTCCGCCTGCGCCTGCCGTACCTCCGCGGAGGCCCGCGCGGTGTGCTCGGCGAGTTCGTGCAGCGCCTGGTCCCTGGCGGTTTCGGCCAGGTCGGCCCGCTTGCGGGCCTCCTCGGCCGCCTGCCTGGCCACCCGTTCCGTCGTCGCGGCCTCGCGCAGCGCCGCCAGCGCCTGTTCCCTGGCGGTCTCCGCGTCGGCGAACGCGGTGTCACGCTCGGCGTGGGCCTCCTCGGTCCGGCGGCGCGCCTCCTCCGTCTGCCTCCTGGCCTCCTCGGTCGCCTCGTGGGCCAGCCGTACCTGCTCGAACGCCTGCTCCCGCTCGGTGCGGGCGATGGCGACGCGGGTGTGCGCCTCGGCCTGGACCGCGCTCAGCCTCGCCTCAACCCCGGCGGGGCTGAGCTCGTCGGCCAGCACCTGTGCGAGCGGTGTGATCGCGGCGGCCAGGCCCTTCTCCATGCGCTCGTAGAGATCCTCGGCCCGGGCCAGCGCGCCTTCGAGTCCCGGGGTCGCGCGGCGCAGTTCGCGCTCGCGCTTGGCCGCCGACTGGCAGTCGCCCTCCGCGCAGTATTCCCGGGGTCTCCCCCGGCCGGTCCGCTGCTCGATGGGCATGCCGCAGTGCTTGCACGGCGTCGCCGCCGGAGAGGTCGTCACGAGCGATCACTCTAGCAATTTCTGGATTTCTGGAAACCAATAATCAAAAACGGCGAAATCTTGCGCGCCGGTTCATGTGGATCACTTGGGAGATTGTTAATTCCCGCAAGTGACCTTGCGCACTCGCGAAACAGGTGGGAGCCTCCCCTGGAGGCGGGGCCTGGGGCGGGGCTCTACGGCGCGGGGAACAGCTCTTCGACCGCCAGTCGCACCACCACCAACTGCAGCGGCAGGCCGCGGCCCCTGGCCCGCTCCGCCGCCTTCGCCAACGCCGCCCACCGGTCACAGGTGAGCGGCGTCGTTCGCGGTCACTCCTTCCGGCGGCCACGCGCCGGGATCTCCTCGGCGGCGCGCATTCGGTCGAGCTCCGCCTGCAGCCGCTCAGCCCGCTCCGCGTCAACCTCCGACTCGGCTCGGGTCGCACGGGCTCGGGCATCGTCCGCCGTGGTGGTGATGGCGAGCACCCAAGCGTCGTAAGCCGCGGTGAGGGCCTCGCGCTGCCGCTCGGCATGGCCCAGGACTCCCGAAGCTACGCCCAAGCGCGAAGTAACCTGGTGTGACGCTTAAGGAAGATGAATCGCTCCGGGTTTCGTGGAGGCCCTGAAGCCAGCATCGGCTGGCGGAAGGGAGAATCACGACACGATGCCTGCCCCCAGGAAGTACCCCCAGGAACTCCGCGAGCGCGCGGTGCGGATGGTCTTTGAAATCCGGCAGCAGACCGGACAAGCCCCCGGCGCGATCGCGCGGGTCGCCGACCAACTCGGTGTGCACCGCGAGGCATTGCGCGGCTGGGTCCGCCAAGCCGAGATCGACGACAGGCAACGGCCCGGCACCTCCAGCACGGACGCCCAGCGGATCGCTGAACTGGAGCGAGAGGTCCGCGAACTGCGCCGGGCCAACGACATCCTCAAGGCCGCAGCCACTTTTTTCGCGAAGGAACTCGACCCCCGACCGCCCAGATAGTCGCCTTCGTCGAGCAACACCGCGACCGGTTCGGCATCGAGCCGATCTGCGACGTACTCCAGGTGGCGACCTCTACCTACTACGCGGCCAAGACACGCCGGCCCTCGGCGCGGACGGTCCGCGACGAACAGCTCAAAGCCGAGATCACCCGCGTCTGGAACGACAACTTCGAGGTGTACGGCGTGCGCAAGATGTGGAAGGAACTCACCCGGCAGGGCGTCAGCGCAGCCCGCTGCACGATCGCCCGGCTGATGAGGCAACTCGGACTGACCGGCGCGGTCCGCGGTGACCACAAGAAGCGGACCACGATCGTCGAACCGCAAGCCCTGCGGCCTGCCGACCTGGTCGAGCGTGACTTCACCGCCACGGCGCCCAACCAGCTGTGGGTCGCCGATCTCACCTACATCCCGACCTGGTCGGGGTTCGTCTACGCCGCCTTCGTCATCGACGTGTACTCGCGGATGATCGTCGGCTTGGCGGCTGGCCGATCATCTGCGCACCGACCTGCCGCTGGACGCGCTGGAGATGGCCATCTGGCGGCGCGGCGGCAACGTCGACGGGCTGGTGCATCACTCCGACCGGGGATCTCAATATCTGTCGATTCGCTACACCGAGCGCCTGACCGAGACCGGCGCCGTCTCCTCGGTCGGCTCACGCGGAGACAGTTACGACAACGCCCTGGCCGAGAGCACCATCGGCCTGTACAAGACCGAACTGATCCACCGGCGAGGGCCCTGGAAGGGCCTGGATGATGTGGAGATCGCCACCATGGAATGGGTGGACTGGTACAACAACCGGCGGCTGCACAGCGCTTGCCAGGATCTCCCGCCTACCGAATTCGAGACGCTCTACCGCGCACGGATCAACCCGGTTATCCTCGCCGGAGCCAACTAACCCGGCCTCCACGAAACCCGGCGCAGTTCAGTGCCCGGGACCCCGCGCGACTCGCTGTTCATCCTGGACGCTTTGCTGAACCTGGACGGCGGGGTGAAGCCGGAGATGGTTGCCACTGACAACGCATCCTACTCGGACATGGTGTTCGGCATCTTCAAGATGCTCGGCTACCGCTTCTCCCCGCGTTTCAAGGACCTTCAGGACCAGCGATTCTGGAAGGCCCAGATGCCCGGCGCCGAGACGGTGGGCGGGTACGGGCCGCTGGAGGCCATCGCGCGCAAGGTGAACGTGAAGAAGGTGCTCACCGCGTGGCCGGACATGCTGCGGGTGGCCGGCTCTCTGGTCACCAGCCAGGTCCGCGCCTATGACCTGCTGCGGATGTTCGGCCGCGAGGGCCACCCGACCCCGCTGGGGCAGGCGTTCGCCGAGTACGGGCGCATCGCCAAGACCTTGCACCTGCTCGCCGTCGTCGACCCGGTCGACGACACCTATCGCCGCCAGATGCACAAGCAGCTCACCGTCCAGGAGTCCCGCCACAAGCTCGCCCGCGACATCTGCCACGGCAAGAAGGGCACCATCCAGGACGGAATGGAAGATCAACTAGGGTCACTGGGACTGGTTTTGAACGCGGTAGTCCTGTGGACGACACGCTACATCGACGCCGCCGTCGCCCAGCTGCGCGCCGAGGGCCACGACATCAGGGACGAGGACATCCCCCGGCTGTCCCCGCTCAAGCACAAGAATCTGAACTGCCTGGGCCGCTACAGCTTCACCGCCTCCCAGCCCGTCGATGGCCTGCGGGCCCTGCGCGACCCGGACGCCGTCGACCTCGACGATGACGACGGAGAGGAGGAGTGAGCCGGGTGCCGTCCGCACCCGCAGCGACACCGAGGACCTCGGCGCAGGGGTTCGCTGGTGAGGCTGGGGCCTTGTCGCCGGATTCGGGTCCGGCCCTCCATGGAATGCGGAACAGGAATCACGCCAGGAGGGAGCCAGGGTGTGTCCCGTAGATCAAGGTGAGGTTGACGGTGCCCTGGTAGGTACGTTCTCGCTTGCGTCTGCCGACACATTGCGAGATAGGCCGGATCGCTTGCTGAGGAGCGTCAACGCGGTGATCAAGGCGAGAGCGGCGAAGGCGCCAGCTGCCCCGAATGCGGCGCGCTGCCCGGTAGTGAGTGCGAGCGGTAGCGGTGCCGGACCACCGATCGCGGACGTGCGGGCGGCGGCGACGCTGGTGCAGATGGCAGTGCCGACGGCGGTGCCGACGGCGAAGGAGGTGTCGGCGAGGCCGGCGGCCATGCCTGAGTCCTTTTCGGTGACGCCGGTCAGCGCGGCGATCTGTGCGCATACCGTGGCGGCGCCCATTCCCGCCCCGAACAAGAACAGGGCGGCCGGCAGAAGACTCATCGCGCCACTGGCCGGTATGCGGGTGAGCAGCAGGCAGCCACAACCGAGCAGAACGGTCCCGGCGGCAGCTACCCGCCCCAGGCCGATCCTGGTCACGACTCGTTGGCTCAGCAGGGCGCCTGCGACCGCGGTGACGGTCATCATCGCGGTCGCCAGCCCGAACTGCGCCGCCGACCAGCCGAGCACCTGCTGCACGAAAGAGGTGAGGGTGACGAGCATGCCGTCGACGGTCATGCCGGCGATGAGCAGGAGGATGTTGCCGCCGATCAGCATGCGCGAGCGCAGCGCCCGGAAGGGAACGAGCGGGGCCACCGATCGCTTCTCGATCAGGATGAACATCCAGACCAGTACGGCCACGGCGGCCAGTAGCCCGATGGTCTGTCCGTTCGCCCACCCGGATGTCGGCACCCGGGTGATCACGTATACGAGCAGGACGAGTGCTGGGGCGATGGTCAGCGCACCAGGGATATCGAAGGAACGGAAGCGTGCTCGGTCCCGGCTTTCGCGCAGCAGGGCGGGGGCGAGCACCAGCACGAGAGTCCCGACCGGGACGTTGATCCAGAACACCCACTGCCATCCGAGGATGTCGGTGATGATGCCGCCCAGTAGTAGACCGGCTGTGGCGCCGAACCCGCCGAGTCCGCCCCAGATACCGAGCGCCTTGTTCCGCTCGGTCCCTTCGGGGAAGGTGTTCATGACCATCGACAACGCGGCCGGAGCGATGATCGCGGCCGAGACGCCCTGGAGTGCACGGGCGGCCACCAGGGTCTGGATGGATGGAGCGAGCCCGCACGCCAGCGAGGCCAGGACCCGCAGCACCATCCCGGCGATGAACACCCGCCGACGGCCCAGCAGATCCGCAGCGCGGCCGCATAACAACAGCAGTCCGCTGAAGGCCAGCGCGTAGGCCGTCACGGTCCATTGGATGGCAGGGCCGTGCAGGCGAAGGTGGTGTTCGATCGCGGGCAGAGCGGTGAGCAGGCTGGTGCCGTCCAGAATGGTCATGAAGAACGCCGTGCCCAGCAGCGCCAGCACCCGCCAACGTCGATTCTGCGAAGGGTTGCTCGTGGTCATCACTGTTGCTTGATGCTTCGCAGCAGTTCGGCGGCGAGCGCGTCAAGCCACTTGCCGGTGCCCTGCTCCCGCCAGCGTGGTTCTTCGCGGCCATCGAGGAAGGTGCCCTGCTCGGTGAGTAGCAGCCGGGTGCTACCACCCTCAGGGTAGAACTGCACCGTCGTCAGCGACACTGTCGCAAGGTCTTGCCCCTCGGACAGAGTGGAGGTGTAGACGATCCGCTCGTCCTGGACGATGTCGCGGTACCAGGACGAGAACGTCAGCACCGCGCCACTGTCGGAGCGGCCGCGGTTGACCTCCCGCCCACCGACGCGGAAATCAAGCTCGTGCTCGGCGTCGGGGCCGGCGAACCAGCGGGCCTTTGCTTCGGGGTCGGCCCACGCGGCGAACACTGTGGCCGGTGAGGCCGCGTAGAGGCGTTCGAGGGTGAACGTGGCATGCGTGACCACGTGATCGGTCATTGTGTGCTCCCTTGATCTGGGCTGTCGCAGTGTTCGGTCAGGTAGTCGCCGAGGCGATCGAGGCGGTGTTCCCAGGCAGTGCGCTGCGCAGTGATCCAGTCCTCGGCCATTCGCAGCACACCCGGCTCGATATGGCAGGTGCGTACCCTTCCGGCTTTCTCGGACCGGACCAGTCCGCACGCCTCCAGTACTTGTAGGTGCTGCATCACCGCCGGCAGCGACATGGCGAGCGGCCGCGCCAGCTCACTGACCGAGGCAGGCCCGCGGATCAACCGCGCAACGATCTCCCGGCGAGTTGTGTCCGCCAGCGCTTGGAACACCCGGTTCAACGAACCAGCTTGGTTAAGCATGCGCCTAACTATTCGATGCCGGCAGCGAATAGTCAAGCATTTGGTTAACTTTTCTTCCGTCGGGGGTGCGCCGTTCCCTCACATACGTCTCGTCCGGGAGTACGCGCCCGGGCCTCACTTCTCACAAATGGTCATCTGTGAGAGTTCTGCGAGAGGCCCGGAAGCGGTCACGTTTCACCAGGTGGCCATTCGCAAAAGTCCTCTCGAAACCCGCACGTTGTGCGAGACACTTCTGAGAGACTGCCGTCATGGATTTGACACCCGATCAGGCCGCATTGGCGGTAGAACGTCACGACTGCCCGAACTGTGACGCGCCCGCCGGCAGCGCCTGCCGTACCCGGGGCGGCAAGACCGCCGCGAAGTACCACACCCCGCGCTTCGTTCTCGTCCCCGCGCTCCGCGAGGAACTGGAGATCCCGGTGCCCGCCGACCGCGGTCCCGGCCGCGCATGGAAGCAGGGGCCCGCGCCCCGCACCGAGCGGCCGGTGCGAATCGGATACGCCCGCACGTCGACCGCCCGGCAGGAACTGGCGAGCCAGCTCGAAGCCCTCCGCCGGGCGGAGTGCCACAAAGTCTTCTCCGAGCAAATCAGCACCCGGGTCAAGGTCCGGCCCGAGCTGGAGAAGGCGCTCGCGCTGGCCCACCAGTTCAAGGAGGCCGCGCCCGAGACCCCCGTCATCTTCACCGTCCACGAACTCAAGCGCCTCGCCCGCAACGCCGCCGAGCTGATGACGCTGTCCGCCGAACTCCAGGCCGGCGGCATCCAGCTCGAACTCCTCACCGGCCCGCTCACCGGCATCTACGACCCCAACGGCACGGGCGCGATGTTCTTCGCTGTCCTCGCCGTCGCCGGGCAGATCGAGCGCAACTACATCCGGGAGAAGACCCTCGAAGGCCAGGTCATCGCCGCATCCAAGGGCAACCACGGAGGACGCCCGAAGGTCATCGACGACGACATGCTCACCTTCGCCGTCGCACTCAAGGACAAGGGCGTCCCCGTCCCCGAGATCGCAAAGAAACTCACCATCAAGGTCGGGAAGAACGCGGGCAAGTCCCCATCGGTCGCCTCGCTCTACCGGGCCCTGGCCGAAGCCGAGGCCGCCACGGTGGACGACGGCCTGCCGCTCAGGCCCAAGCCCGTACGCATCCGCCGCCCCGAGGACCCGCTCACCCCCGAAGAGATCGACCTCCGCGAACGCCTCCAGGCCCAGCCCCACCCGAACGCGGAGACCCGCAGCTAGCGACCATGATCAAGGGCTTAGCGCCAACGGCTGTACCGATGGTCCCCAAGGCCGGTCACTGCCGAACTGCGTGCCCGGGGGCGGCAGGTCAACCGCAAGCGGGTGACACGGGTGATGCGTGTCTTCGGCATCGCCGGGCTGCGGTTGCGCAGGAAGGTGCGCACCACTGTCAGTGAGCCGTCGCACCAGAAGGTGCCCGACCTGCTCCAGCGTGACTTCACCGCGCCCGCGCCCGGCCGGCGCTACGTCGGCGACATCACCTACCTGCCGCTGGACCGACGGTGGTTTCCTCTATCTGGCGACCGTGCTGGACCTGCACTCACGCCGCTTGGCGGGCTGGTCGATCGCCGATCACATGCGCACCGAGCTGGTCGCAGACGCACTCCGGGCCGCCCAGGCGACGCGCGGCAGCCTGACCGGGGCGATCTTTCACTCCGATCCCTTGAACCCAAGCAATACACCTCCGCCGAGTTCGCAGCCCTGTGCAAGGGGCTCGGGGTGCGTCGATAAGATGCCGCTCGCCGTATGACCACCGGTGTCCACGCTTCGGGGTGAAGCCCCGTTCGCCCTGTTACCTCATGGGATTTCGTCACTCGGGCAGAATTGCTCGCATTGCCCCTCAGTCAGGTGTTGAGTTCAGGCGTCCTACCAGCGGAAACGCAGACCTGTGTCAGTGCCCGCCCGGGCGGCGATGGGCACCTGGTTCTCAGCGGTCGAGGTCGTCGTGGACGGCGGCGACGAAGGAGACCAGACGGGTGGCCGGGTGCCGGTCCAAGGCGTACCGGGCGCGGTCGTAGGCGCGAATCGGCAGCAGGATCGGACTGCACATAGACAACTGGGACCGGCTGCCGTACGCCATCCGGGAGCACAGCCGGCGGCGGCTCTGCCTCAACTACGGGCCCGGCCACCGCTATCTCCTGGTCGCCGACCGGGACATCATGGAGATCTGCCAGACCCTTAACCAGGCCCAGGATGAGCATTACCCGCACACCGACGACGTGCGCCGGTACGTCGCCGACGGCCACCCGCTGCGCTGCCTGCGCATCCGGCTTGAGCCCGGCCAGGGATACATCGCACCCACAGAGTTCCTGCCACACGATGGCTCCACCAGCTACGCCGAGGAGCGGTCGCTCGCCGCTTTCTGGTTGGGCTGATCAGGCGGGGGTGGGGGCGGCGAGACTCTCCCACCCCCGCGTCCTTGTTATATCGGCCTGCCTCGCGGGCGCGGTGGCCTTCTCGCAGTTATCCAGCAACACCGACAGCCGCACCGGTAGCGTCGAGATCATGGCTCGCGACGTGACCCACGGCGGCCGCCGGACAGGCCGTAAGCCCGGCAACCGCAAGCAGTACGCGTGGGAGCGGAAGCTGGTGAAGTCCAGCCGCCCAATCGCCGAGCAGCCCGCGAAGTGCAAGGCGTGCAAGACGGCGACGACAAAGGGGAAGCTCCGGCTCGGCTACTGCTCGAACTGCTGAAGCAGCGAAGCGTAGGTCAGGCGTCCTGCTCGTCGTCGAAGACGAGTTCCCACTAGTCGCCGCGGATGAGCTTGCGGTGCTTGCGCGGGCCGGCCTTCACTTCGGCGACGGGCACGCCTTCAGGGACGGGGATCGTGCCTCCCAGCCCACCCCGCTTCGGCTGCGGTCAATCAGCGGGGTGGGCGCCGCCGGGCCCGCCCGGCTTTGAACGTGATCCCGCCGACCGTCCACCGGGACTTCCACTTCATCTGCGGGTCGTAGATCTCCCGCATTTCACCGACGCCTTCCAACTCGGATGTGGCCTCATGCCAGGCGTCAAGGCCGGCGCCTTCGAAGGCGACGCCCCAACTACCGTCCGCGGCGGCGATTTCTATCCGGTTGCCGGGGTTCTTTCCGTTCCACTCGTCGGTGCCGACCAGCTCGCCGAAGACCTCGACCCGCACCTTGCCCACGTTGTTGAGGCCGGGGCCGTTGGCGGCGGACAGGATGGGGGCGCCGCGGCCTTCGAACACGTAGCGGTGCGGGCAGACGAGGAGGTTGTAGGCGATGTCGTTCCAGCCGTTGGTGTCCATGTGGAACGCCTGGATCTGGCGGACGGTGGTGATGCACTTGGCGTGGTCGGCGAGGAGGGCGGTGGGGACGGTGGAGCCTTCGTAGTGGACCTTGACGCCGCGTGCGGTGGGGAGAGGGGTGTGGGGTCCGCGGGGTGCGCGGGCGCCCCATTCCTTGCGGGTGACGAAGTGCATGGTGCTGCTCCGTCCGGCTGGTTGCCGTGCCGAAGGGAAGATTTCGGGCAGGGATGGTTATCGTCCGGTCTCGGCGTGATTGTGCAGTCCCGTCGTCTCGGCCTGCTGTCGCAAGGTCCTGCGGATCCGCACTGGTGCCGACCTGTTGGGCGATTTCCCCGGTGGCGAGTCCTTGGGCGAGCAGGGATTCGACCCGGTCCCAGTCCACTGTTCGGGGCTTGGCCTGAGGACGCATTGGGGCATCGGCAGCGGCGACGACCTCCCGGACGGTCTTGCTGGCCAGGCTGTACCGGGCGCACAAGTGCCGCATTCTTGACAGCATGGCCGATCGAGCACAGGCGACACGGTGCCATGGACTGACTTGTCAGGCTGCGTCAGGGCTTGCTCTCAGACGCCTTTACCGCACCGGTATTGCTCGTCTTTGTGGTCGTAGTTCTGGATGCATACCCGCGCGCGATAGCCCCGGTCATCCCAGTGGTAGCCAGTGCGCACCGTCTCGTTGATGGCCCGGCGCTCCTGCGAGACCTGAACGTACCCACCGCTGCCGTGTCGCCGTGCCAGGTACATGATGCAGTGGTTGTAGCGCGACCGGAGAACACCCTGGGCATGCCAGTGGCCGCTGCGCTTTGTGGTGTAGACCCAGCCTTCGCAGCCGCCGCTCCTGATGTACGTGCGTGCCTCGTAGCCTGCGGCGTGCATCGCAGCGTAGCCGACCGTTGTTACGGCGGCCGGCCCGGCCGCTGCGGTGCGTGCGACAGCGTGGGCGGCCTCGCCGGGGACCGCCGACACGATGGCGCCCATCCCCGCGAGGAGCATGCTGGTCGCCAGTACGGAGATGCGTGGGCGATTAGTAGGGATCGTCTTCTTTGGCGGATGTTCGAGCAGCGTGGGCATGTGCTCTCCCTAGAGGGGTCCTCGACTGCGGGTCAGCATCTAGCAGCCGTGTGAGATCTCTTTGGGCCTGGAGTACAGCATCTTTGACGCTGGGTATCCTGGCCGCGCCCCCGCGCCACTGGATGTGGCGAGGGGGACGTGGGGAACCGCCGCGCCGGCCTGCGGCATTCGGGTGAGGCAGTACTTCCCGCTGGTCATTTCTGCGTTCGGACATGCAGAGAGGCGAGAGATAGGGGAAATTTGGTATCAACGCCACATAATCCCCACAGGCTGCACTAGAGGGCAGAGTCCGCACAACTATGGTCAGCGACCCTCGCAGGAATCGTCAACTACATTACGCAATGCGTGTTATGGACACCGATCCTCTCAGATGGCCGACTTCGAGCTGTTTGGATTTAGGGCAGACTGTAATGGGAGTTCGGGTGTCGCTGAATCGCTGGACGGGATCATAGCGATAGATTTGCAGCGAGCGAATGGCGACGATATAAGGGTGAATCCCCGACGCCGAACCCGAAGGCCGCGCATCGACGCAGGCATTGCGAGTATTGCAGCCGCGGTCATCGCCGCCATCGCCTCTGTCCTCGTAGCGATCCTCTCGCAGAGCGACGACCCTAGTAGCTCAGCCGCGACTACCTCTCCCTCCGCAAGCAGCAGCATGGGCTTGAGCGGAACGGGCGGCTATCCGCTTCGAGGCGATTCCTCAGACATCCTTCTCGACGTGACCTATCCCGACGGCTCCGAAGTACCGCGGGAACGCACCCTGAACAAGCAGTGGGAATTGAGGAATTCAGGGAAGGTGCCGTGGTCACACCGCTTCCTTGCACCAGTAATCAGCGCGACCAATGACGAATCTTGCCATCCGGTGGACAAGCGATACGACATCCCGTACACCGCGCCGCAACAGAAGGTCGTGGTCAGCGCCGAGGTGGTGACTGGATCGCATCCGGGCCGGTGTCATCTCACGTGGAAGATGATCGACAAGGCAGGCAACTACTTCTTTCCGGGCGGCAAGGGCGTAGAACTCGACGTGATCGTAAAGTGACCATGCCCAACCGATGGTGGCTCATCGAAGTTGAGAGCTTGTTTTGTTTAGCAGTTGATCGTGACGACGTCGATCGGCTGGGAGGCACGGGGCTCGGGGCAGCGATACAAGGTTCTACTCCTGGCTCTGCCGGTCGGCCGCTCGGCGGGCCAGCTGGGAGAGCTGCCTGGGAGACCTCTTCGGGCTCAACCGCCATCGCGGCCGGTCGCCGTCGGGGGGCGTGCCATGCCGGTCGTCGTGCGCGCCTTGCTTGTCTTCGCGCGGGCCTCGGCCAGGGCCGGGCGGACCCGCTGCATGGCCAGCCGCGGTTGTCCCGTGCTGCACGGCCTGGGCCGCCGCGAGGGCGACCATCGCCGCGGCGTAGCCCTGGCCGTCCTCGTCGGCGCCGGACCTAAGGATGGCGGCTGATCCGGTCCCGTCTGACCGCGGCGAGGTAGAGCGCTGAGCCGGTCTGCTCGGTATGACCTCCCCCGGCGGTACGTGCCGCAGGAGCGGCGTTCCTTCCGGTGGGGCCGCCCCGGCAGGGTGCCGGGGCGGGCGGGTTTACGTCCGGGTCAGGCGACGAAGGGGGTTCCGTCGTAGACGTAGGCGAGGTCGGGGTGCCGCTTGGTGAGGCGCTCGCGGGCGGCGTTGATGGCGTTGTCCTTGCCTGCCGTGTTCGGCGCGTAGCCGGGGTTGAGCCACCAGCGGAGTGAGTTGGCGCTGACGACGGCGGTGCCGACGAGGTAGACGGCGGGGAAGCCGTGGCCGATGGCGAGGGCGCGGATGTCGGCGTCGGAGACGGCGCTCAGCCAGTCGGTGGCGAGGGTGCGGAGTTCGGACAGGCGCTTGGCGGCGTTGAACTCCCAGTCGGTGTGGATGATGTGGTCGAGGTGCTCGCGGGCGTGGTCGATGTGCGCGGCGAGGGCGGAGAACGACGCCGGGTTGTTGGGGTGGTCAGCGGCGATGGTCTGCGCGGTTTCGAGGTGGGCGACGGCGCACGCGTAGTCGCGGCTGTTGTCGTCGGTGACGAGCGTCTTCACCGCCTGGACCGCGGCGGATCGACGTACGGCTCTCGCGCCTCGACACCACGCTGGTCCTGGAGGTTCGCCGAGCTCGATGACGAAGCAGGCGTCGACCGGCTCACCACCTGGTTCATCCGCCAGTGGAGCAGTCGGGTCCCCGCGACCTTCAACCGGCACCTCGACGCACTACGTTCCGCGGTGACCTTCTGGAGGGACCAAGGATGGCTGACGGCCGATCCGACCCGGCGGCTCCGCCGGCGCGGCCGCGCCCCGGATCGCACTCGCGCGCTGGCGGTCGCCGACATCGAGGCCTTGCTCAACCTGGAGGCACCACTCCGGGAGAAAACGCTGCGGACGATGCTGTACGAGACCGCCGCCCGCGCCAGCGAGATACTCAACCTGGACATCGAACACCTGGACCGGCGCAACCGACGCGCCCGCGTCACTCGCAAGGGCAGCGCCGTCGACATCATCGTCTGGCAGACCCGCACCGCCCGGCTTCTGCCCAAACTCCTCGCTGACCGCAGCAAGGGACCGGTGTGCTTCAACGAACTGCACTAGCCCATCGTGCTCGCCATGGTCGCGACCGTGGTCTTCGGTGTGCTCATCGCCGGCGTCACCAACGGCGTGCTCATCGGCCGCCTCAAGTTGTCGTTCATGATCGTGACTCTGGGCACGATGACGCTCCACTCAGGCCTCATCAAGCTCGTGTCAGGCGGTACAACCGTCGAGATCAATTCCAGCTTTCTGGTCGACACGTTCTCGTTCGGCAGGATCGCCGGTATCCCGGTCCCGGTGGTCGGCTGCGCCCTGGTCTTCTCGATCGCGGCATACGTCCTGAAGTTCACCCTCTTCGGGCGCGACGTCTACGCGGTAGGTGGAAACCCGGCCGCGGCCCGGCTCTCCGGCATCAACGTTTCACGGACGATCATCGCGGTCTACGCCATCGCGGGCGGCGCTGCCGCGTTCGGCGGGATCGTCGCCGCCTCGCGTACAGGATCGGCCGGTCCGACCGTCGGCGACTCGATCATGCTCCAGGCCGCGGCCGCCGTGCTCATCGGAGGCACGAGTCTCCGGGGCGGCAGCGGTACAGTGCTGGGCACCGCCATCGGCGTGCTCTTCTTCGGCGTGCTGTCCAACGGTCTGCAGATGGCCGACTTCGGCACCGAGTGGCAGCAGATCATCAGTGGCGTGATCATCGCTGGCGCAGCACTCGCGGACAAGGTCCAGCGTGACGGCTGGGCCTCGCTCCACCTACGGCTCCCCGTCCGGCTCGCAAAGAGCTGAGCCGTGCCGCAGAGCCCCTTACGTCCGGTGTGTTCGGCAAACCAATCCAGCTGGCCGACGGCAGCTGATGCAGCCTGTCCCACACCCCGGCCTGATGCCAGTCGCACAGCCGCCGCCAGCAGGTCATCCCCGAGCTGAACCCGAGCTCCTGTGGCAGGAACTCCCGCGGGATCGCGGTGTTGAGCACGAACAGGATGCCTTGCAGCGCGAGTCGATCACCCAGCCAACCGCCATCCTCATCAACGCCGCGCGGGGTCCCATCGTGGAGGATACGGCGATCTACCAGGCACTCACCGAAGGCTGGATCGCCGGCGTCGGGCGGGACGACCTCGAGGAGGA
The DNA here is from genome assembly GCF_040656155.1 of Microtetraspora glauca. Taxonomy (NCBI): domain Bacteria; kingdom Bacillati; phylum Actinomycetota; class Actinomycetes; order Streptosporangiales; family Streptosporangiaceae; genus Microtetraspora; species Microtetraspora glauca. The sequence continues at coordinate 38,468 of NZ_JBFALK010000015.1, read as the reverse complement.
GCCTGCGAAACTACGCGATCGGCGCCCGCGCAACCCCCTCCTCAGGCTTCCCAACGTGATCGTCACACCCCACGCCGCCTACTACTCCGAGGAGGTCATCACAACGGTGCGGCGCATCGCCCCCGAAGAGGCCAGCCGTGCGGGTCCTGACCGGACAACCGGCGTGTTTCCCGGTCAACGACGTGACGGCCAGTTCCCGTCCGCAGGGTGGCCGGCTCCCCCTCGAATCGGTCCTGATCATGCATGAGGCGGCCGTTGTTCCCGACGCGGGCGAAGTCCGGGTCATCGCAGCCGGAGCCGGCAGCGGTGAGCGGCAGCCAGGTGCTGCTGCTGGCCTCACGAGAGGCGCTCCACAATCATGGCCATGCCCTGTCCACCGGCCGTGCACATCGTTTGCAGCCCGACCTGGCCGTCGTGACACTCCAGCGAGTTCAGCAGGGTCGCCGTCAATCGTGCGCCGCTCATGCCGAACGGGTGCCCCATGGCGATGGCGCCCCCGTTCACGTTCAGCCGGTCGTCGGGGATCTCCAGGTATCTCTGGCAGGCCAGCACCTGCGCCGCGAACGCCTCGTTGATCTCGACCTGGTCGATGTCGGCCATCGTCATCCCGGCTCGGCGCAGCACAGTGCGTGTCGCCTCGACCGGACCGAGGCCCATGATCTCCGGCGACAACGCGCTGACGGCGGTCGCCACGATCCGCGCCCGCGGCGTGAGTCCCAGCTCGCGGGCCCTCGCGTCGCTCATCACGACGAGCATCGCCGCGCCGTCGTTCAACGGGCAGCTGTTTCCGGCGGTGACCCGGCCGTCCGGCCGGAACACCGGTGACAGCCGCGAGACCGCCTCGTACGTGACACCGCGCCGCGGCCCGTCGTCGACGGCGACCAGCCGTCCGTCCGGCAGGCGTACCGGGCAGATCTCCCGCGCCCAGAATCCGGTGTCGGCCGCCTGCTCCGCGCGCCGCTGGGAGCGTACGGCGAAACGGTCCATGTCCTCCCGCTCGATCGCTTTCAACCAGGCCACGTTCTCGGCGGTCTGGCCCATCGACATGTGCGCGTCGGGCAACAGCCCGAGGTCCCGCGGGTCGTCCCATCCCTGGACCCGTTCGTCGACACGTCGTGCGGTGCGCCCACCCGGCGCGGTAAAGATCTCGTTTCGCGTGTCGGGCCACCCGTCGGCCGTTCCCCGGGCGAACCGGGAGACCGTCTCGACACCGGCCGATATGTACGCCTCGCCCTCACCGGCCTTGATCGCGTGGAAGGCCATCCGGGTAGTCTGCATCGATGAGCCGCAGTACCTGTTGACGGTGGTCCCCGGGAGCCCGTCCAACCCCAACTGGATCGCCACGATGCGGGCCATGTTGAAGCCCGACTCCCCCGCGGGCTGCGCGCAGCCCAGCAGCAGGTCCTCGACGTCCGACGGAGCGACCTCCGGCACCAGTTCGAGGCCGTGCCGGATGACCTGGGCGACCAGGTCGTCCGGCCGCATCGACGCCAGCGAGCCCTTCACCGCGCGGCCGATGGGTGATCGCACCGCCGCGACAATGACCGCCTCCGGCATCTACGCCCCCCTCCGTCGCGACGCCGCCGGGCTGACCGGACGCGCCGCACGGCGCCGCGCGGCGCGGGCGGGGTCGAACGGCCGCAGTTCCGGGACGTCCCGGCCGTCGACGAGCCGCGCCAGCAGGTGGGCGGTCGAGGGGGCCATCATCACACCGAGCATGTTGTGACCGGTCGCCAGGAAGATCCGTGACCGGCCGGGCGCGGCCCCGATGAACGGGAGCCCGTCCGGGGTCATCGGGCGCGGCCCCATCCATTCGGCCGTGCGCCGCGACCACTCGACGCCGGTGAAGTACGGCGCCGCCGCGTTGACGACCTCCCGGATCCGGCCGCGGTTGAACCTGTCGTCCCGGGCGTCGAACTCCATCGTCCCCGCGATGCGCACGCCCGCGCCCAAGGGGACGGCGCCGACGTGGGCCTCCTCCAGCTTCAGCACTCGGGTCAGCGGGGCCGCGGGCGCGATGCCGAAGCTGTATCCCTTGCCCGGACGGATGGGGAGATCGAACCCCAGGTCTCCGGTCAGCTCGGCCGAACCGGCGCCGGCCGCGATGACCACGTGCCCCGCGGCGAAGGTGTCGACCGTCGACTCGACGCGTACCTCGCGCCCCGACGACACGACGCGCGTCACCCGGGCGCCCTCATGGATCACGACCCCGCCGGCGCGCAGAGCGTCGGCGAGCGCGTCCACGAACGCGCCGGGGTCGACCCGCGCCTGGCCGGAGAGCACGAACCCGGATCTCGCGCGCTCGCCCAGGCACGGCTCCAGTGCCCGGAGTTCCGGCCCGTCCAGGATCTCGCCGAGGTCGCGGTCGACCGGATAGTGCTCGCGCAGGAACGCCCGCTTCCGCTCGGCCCGCTCTCGCGAGGGGAAGAGGTACAGGTATTCCCCCTTGGTGACCTCGACGCCGACCCCGCCGTCCGACAGTGCGGCGAACCGGTCGTCCGTGTCGGCTCCCAGCATGGCCAGCGCGCGCACCCCGGCGCGGAAGCGCTCGGCGGTGGCGTTCCGCGCCATCTTTAGGAGGAACGTCCCCATGGTCAGCGCCGCGGCCGGGTGAACGTAGAGGGCGCTGTCCTTGCGGTACATGTTCTTCAGCGTGGTGCCGACGATGCCGGGCTGCGACAGCGGACCGACGATCGACGAGCAGATCTCCCCCGCGTTCCCGCGGGACGCTCCGCTGCCGACGCGGTCCCGTTCGAGGACGACGACCTGGTGACCCCGCCGGGCGAGTTCCCACGCGACGCAGAGCCCGACCACGCCGCCGCCGACGACGACCGCCGGCCCCGAAGCCGTTCCCCCCGTGTCCGCGCGCACGGCCGTCATGCCCGGCTCCGCGCCGCGCGGAGGGCGGCCCGCCGCTCGGCGGTCGCCGGTTCGTCGACCTCGCCGGCGTCGGTGAACACGACGCCGTAGCGGTCCCGCGCGGCCTCGACGCTCACCTTGCGGTCGAGCACGTCGACCCGCACCCGGGCCGGATCCCGGTCCAGCGGGTCGCCGTACCCGCCACCGCCGGGCGTGTACAGGGTGACGATGTCGTCGCGGTCGAGGCTCATCGTCGGGCCGGTCTGGTACCGCAGCACCTGCTCGGACTCCCCGCCTTCGTTGACGACCCATCGGCTCGGTGCGCCGCTGTGCCCGCCGAACAGGCCCTTCGGCGGGATGGCGGAGTACTGCGACGTGTGCGAGAACCGCGCGGCCTCGCCCTTGACCTGCCAGCTCAGTCTCAGGCCGAGGCCGCCGCGCCATCGGCCGGCCCCGCCGGAGTCGGTGTACAGGGCCTTCGACCGGTACAGCACGGGCGCTTCCCACTCGGAGCTCTCGATGGAGGGGCTGGCCACGTTGGTGATCCATCCCGGCATCGCGCTCAGGCCGTCCCGGCTCGCCCGGGCGCCGAGGCCGCCGGTGCTGGGACCGGTGCCCATCCGCCACTCCTGGCGGGCCGAGATGTCGCCGCCGTCCGGGTGGGTGGTGGTGTTCACCGCGGACCCGCGACCGTAGATGAGACCGCACGAGTTGGCCACCACCGCGTCCGGCAGCACCTCGGCCATGGCCTCGAAGATCATGTCCACGATCTGGTGCGTCACCGCCATCCGCTGGTAGACGGCCGCGGGCGGGGTCGGGTTCACGATGGAGCCCTCGGGCGCGTCGATCGTCACCAGGTTGGCCGGTCCCTGGTTCTTCGGGATGTCCGGTGGCATCATCGCCAGCAACCCGAACAGGCAGGCCGAGATGGTCGCCGACTTCGGGCAGTTGATCGGCCCGGCGATCTGCTCGTCGGAGCCGGTGAAGTCGAAGGTGATCCGGTCACCGGTGACCTTCATGGCGAGCCGCAGCCGGACCGGACCGCCCATGCTGCCGTCTTCGAGCAGTAGCTTCTCCGCCCGGTAGACGCCGTCCGGGATCCGCCGGATGTACTCCGCGGTGCGCCGTTCGGCGTACTGGATCTGCGCGTCGACCGCCCTCAGCACGACGTCGCGGCCGTACCGGTCCAGCAGGCGGCGGAAGCCGTCGGCGCCCACGTGCGCCCCGGACACCTGGGCCAGCAGATCACCGCGCTGCGCGTAGGGCACGCTGGTGTTCGTCAGGATCAGCTTGAGCAGGTCCTCGTCCAGGACGCCGCCGGAGTACAGCTTGACCGGCGGGATCCGCAGGCCCTCCTCGAAGATGCTCGTGTGCCAGTCGTTCGGATCCAGACCGCCGGCCCCCGCCAGGTGCGCGAAGATCGTGGAGAAGCCGACCAGCTCGCCGCCCCAGAAGACCGGCTCGTAGACGATGAAGTCGGCCGTGTGGTGGGCCCCGACGCTGCCGTCCACGTACGGATCGTTGGTGAGGATGACGTCGCCGGGGACGAGCGTCTCCGGCGGGAAATGGTGCTTCAGCATGCCCTTGAGGCAGGGGCCGAGCGCGTTGAGGTGCACCGGCACGTTGGCCCCTTCGGCGACCAGCCGGCCACCCGCGTCGAAGATCGACGACGAGCAGTCCTTCCCTTCCTTCAGCAGTAGGGAGTAGCTCGTCCGCGTCATCGTCTCGGTCATCTGCTCCGCGAGAGACTCCAGCGCGCTCCGGATGACCTCCACGGTCACCACATCCAGGCCGTGGCCTTCGGCGACGTCTCGCGTATCCGCTGAGTTCACGAACTTCTCTTTCCTGTCTAGGGTCTCGTTCGGAGGGAGGCGCTCAGCGCGTGGTGAGCACGAGCGTGCCGATCGGGCTCACGGAGAGCTTCTGGTCGGGCCACATCACGGTGGTGCTGCCCGGCTCCTCGATGATCGCGGGCCCCTCGATGACATGGCCCGGCCGCAGCAGCGCACGGTCGTAGACGGGGGTGTCCACCCGCTCGCCGAACACGACCTGGCGCCGTTCCTTGAGCGCCTCGTCGGCGCGGGAGGTGGCGGCGTCCGGCAGGCGCGGGAAGGCGGGCTTGGCCGTCGCGGCGACCGCGGACACCCGCAGGCTCACCAGCTGCACCGGGTCGCCCGGGGAGGCGTGGCCGTAGCGCTGCTCGTGGAGCCGGTGGAAGGACGCGGCCAGGTGGTCGAGCGCCTGGCCGCCGTACCCCTTCTCGAAGGGCACGACGAGTTCGAAGCTCTGGCCCCGGTATCGCATCTCCGCGGTCCGCGCGATGGTGATCCGGTCGATCGCGATGCCTTCGGACAGGAGTTCCTTGGCCGCATCGGCCTCGAGCTGGTCGAACCATTCGTTCAGCGCGCCAACCTCGACCTCGTCCAGCGGACAGAGGCGCGAGGCGACCGCGTCGCAGCTCTGGTCGGCGAGCAGCAGGCCCATCGCCGAGACGTTGCCGGGGTTCGGCGGGATGACCACGGTGGGGATGCCGAGTTCGCGCGCGGCGTCGCTGACGATCAGGCCGCCCGCTCCGCCGAAACCGACGATCGCGAAATCACGCGGGTCAAGCCCGCGGGCGATGGACACTCGCCGGATCGCGCGGACGCTGTCGGCCGCGGCGATGGCGATCGCCCCGGCGGCCCAGCGCTCGGGGTCCCAGTCGTCGGTGTCGTTCCTGGACAGCGCGAGCGCGTCGTGCGCGGCCTGCCGGTCGAGCCGCTGACGCCCGCCGAGGAAGTAGTCCGGGTTGAGCCGCCCGGTGACCACGGCCGCGTCGGTCAGAGTCGGCCGCGTTCCACCGGCGCCGTAGCAGACCGGCCCCGGGCTGGCTCCCGCGCTGTCCGGTCCGACCCGCAGCGCGCCGCCCTCGTCGATCCAGACGATCGATCCCCCGCCGGACCCGATGGGGGTGATCTCGATGCTCGACATCTGGATCGGGTGGCCGAGCAGTTCGTCGCGGGGCACGACGATGGGGTCCCCGCCGATCGCCACCGCCAGGTCGGTGCTGGTGCCGCCCATGTCGTACGTGATGACGTTGGCGCATCCGACCTCGGCCGCGAAGTAGGAGCCCGCGATGGCGCCGGCCACCGGCCCCGAGCTGGCGACCCGGATCGGTTTCTCCGCGGCCTGCCGGAGGCTGAACGTGCCGCCGCTCCCCTGCATGGTCAGCAACGTGGCGCCGAAGCCGGCGGTCTCCGTCTGCTCGGCGAAGTCGACGAAGTGCGCGCTCAGCTTCGGCTTGACGTAGGCGTCGAGCGCGGTCGTGCTCGCTCGGTCGTACTCGGAGATGCGCGGGCTCACGACCGAGGAGAGAGACAGCGGGATGTCCGGCGCCTCCTCGGCCAGGATCTGGGCCACGCGCACCTCGTGGGCCGGCTGGGTGTAGCTGTGCAGCAGACAGATGGCGACGCTTTCCAGGCCCAGTTCCCTGACGGCCGCGGCGATGCGGCGTACCTGCTCCTCGTCGAGCGGCTCCAGCTCGTGTCCGCGGGAGTCGTGGCGCTGGCGCACCTCGAAGCAGTGGCGGCGTTCGATGACCGGCCGGCTGGGCTCCCACTGGACGTCGTAGATGTTGCCGCTCCGATAAGAGTTCCCGACCTCCAGGACGTCGCCGAATCCGGCGGTCGTGATCAGGCCCGCTGAGATGCGCTCTCCCTGGAGAATCATGTTCACCGCGACGGTCGTCCCGTAGACGATCGTGTGCACGTCCCCGGGCGCGGCGCCCGCCTTGTCGAGGATTCGCGCGGCTCCGGACAGCGCCGCGTCGACTATTCGCCGGGGGGTCGACGGAACCTTTTCGACCCACATATTTCCGGTCTCTTCATCCAGCAATACGAGGTCTGTATGCGTGCCGCCAGTGTCAATTCCAAGTCGGTACATCCGGTTTCCCTAATTCTCCGTAAGACATCGCGCTCAGGGTTGTCGGGTTCAGATTCTTTCGTCGACTTTCGCAACTGTATGAGCCGGAGTTGTTAGGTCATATATCCAACTGTCCACAACCGCTCGACGGGGCGTGGCCAATTGGAGCCACGGTTCCGGGCCGGCCCGGTCGCGTACTCGTCCACATGTCCAGAAGCAGCGCACGCTCGGCGTCCGACCACGGGGTGGCCGCTCGGTCGGCATCGGTCATCAGCCGGGCGATCCTCGTGGTGGACCGGATCACGACCGCGCCGTCGACCGGATCGACACCGCGCGAGGTCAGCTCGACGGCGGCCCGGCCCACGCGGGAACACCGGGAGTCGAGGCGTATCTCCGCCCCGACCGCCGCCCGTCCCAGGCAGAACGTGGTCCGGGCCACGATGAGGCGACCTCGGATGGTGTTCCGCCAGTTGGACAACGCGTCGTGCCGCGCCTCCTGTAGCAGGTCCGCCGCCGCGACGGGCGAAAGGGATCCGCCGCCCGCCCGGTCGCCGACGCGTACCGGAACGGCCAGCGACCACGGCCATCGGCCGGTGAGCGCGGACGGCTCCGACCCGGGCTTGCAATGCGCGCTCGACGCATCGGGTTCGAGCGCGGTCGTCGCGGGCGGGCCGAGGAAGACGTCCGCCGTCACACACTCCGTCATGCAACCGTCAGGTCCGGCCGCGCCCACCTCGCAGGTGACGATCAGGCCCTCCGGCCGTTCGACGGGGGTGGCGCGGACCGCGATCGGGGTTCCCACCGCCTGGACCGCGCGCCGGTAGCGGATGTCCGCCCGCCGCCACGCGACCTCGCCGGATCCGTCCCGGTCCGATCCTCCCGGCGCCCGCCATGAGGCGACCGCGCGGGACACCCCGATGTGGACGAACCTGAGCCAGGCGACGTTGTTGACATGCCCGGCGATGTCCAGATCGGAATATCGCACGATCAGCTGATCCTGCCCGGGGTCGCCGGGCGCCGTCACCCGGCTTCCCCCGACAGCGCCCGCCGCGGATTCTCGATGAGAATGTGGTCCAGTTCTCCGGCGTCCACTCCGGCCTGCGCCAACCTCTTCGCGAAATGCCGGGAAATATAGTCGAACCCGCCGCCGCCGTACGCGTGCAAATGGTCCCTGCCGCACACGTCATGACTCAGCAGGATGCTGTCGATGAAACCCGCGCGGATGAGCGAGACGATGTGCGAGACGCGGGTGTTCAACGCGAATTCCGCCCCGGGGCGGATCGTGTCGAACTGGACGTAGCATCCGCTTCGCGCGAGGTCGAGGTGATATTCGGGGATGTTCACCGTGTCGCAATGGCCGATGATGACCCGGCCCGGCGACACCCCCTCCTCCAGCAGCAGGTCGAGCTGCCGACGGCCCACCGGCCATCGCGCCGCGTGCGTGCTGATCGCCGCGTTGGTACGGCGGGACGCGCGGGCCGAGGCGCGCAGGTTGCGCTCCTCCCTGGCCGAGATGAACCACTGGTCCGAGCCGACCTCGCCGATGAGTCCGGCCCGGATCCGCGTTCCGGCGAACCCTTCGACCAGGTCGCGGACCAGCAGCTCGGAGATCGCGTCCACGCTCCTGCGGTCGAAGTCGTCGTAGGCCAGGTAGGGATCGCGGTAGTGGCCGGTTCCCAGGACGATGCGCACGTCGGTCGCGACGGACAGCTCGTGCAGCGCGGCGACGTTGTCCGGTGCCCTCGTGTGCTCGGCCGAGGCCGGCGGCCGGGCGCGGTACATGCCACCCGGGTCGGGGCTCGCACCCCAGGTCAGCTCCGCGGACGTCACGTCGACCAGGGTCACGCCGCCCGCTTCCCGGTAGCGCTCGAGTTCCGACCTCATCAGCGGGAGATCCTGGATCAGCCCGGTGCCGCGGTACTCGCGCAGCAGGTTGATGAAGACGTGCTCGTGCATGAGGGTGGTGCCGAGCCGTGCGCCTTCAACGGCTCCGGTCACGGTCATGATCTGTGTCATAGAAGTCAGGCCTTACTCAGCACGCGCTTCAGACCGAGTGCCCGCTCGATCAAAGCGACGGCCGCGAGGGAGAACACGATGAGGACCACCGACAGCGCGGCGACCTGCGGATCGGTGTTGTTGGAGACGTAGCGGAACACCACCACCGGCAGGGTGGTACGGCCGGTGCCGACCACGAAGAGCGATACCACGGCCTCGTCGAAGGAGATGATGAACGACAGCGCAGCACCGGCGACCAGGCCGGGCGTGATCAGGGGCAGGGTGATCCGGCGGAACGTCGTGACGGGACCGGCACCGAGGGTCCGTGCCGCCTGCTCGCAGGAGGGGTCGACCGCGTTGAGGCTCATCATCACAGTGCGCACCACGTACGGAATGGTCAGGCTGAGATGCGCGACGACCAGACCGGGATACGTGCCGACGAGCCCCACCGGCCCGAGCACCAGCAGCAGGGCCAGGCCCAGGACGACGCTCGGCAGGAGCAGTGGCGAGGTGAACAGGCCGATCACGGCGTCGCGTCCGCCGAAGCGGTGCCGCGTGAGCGCGAGAGCGGCGGTGACGCCGGCGACGAGCGAGACGACCGTCACGACCAGGCCGAGCAGCAGCGACACCCGCAGGCCCTCGATGAACTCGCCGTTGCCGGCCAGGTCGGCGTACCACCGCAGGGACCAGTCCTTGGGCGGGAATTCCATGGTGGGACTGGCGCCGAAGGAGATGACGAAGACGACGAGGAGCGGCGCCAGCAGGAACAGATAGCTGCAGACGACCAGGATCCCGGCGACCGTTCGGTAGATCGCCTCGGAGAGAGATCTCATGCCGCTCACCTTCCTTCCACCATGCGGAAGAGGCGCTGATAGAGGACCAGGAAGACGCCGAAGAGGAGGAGCAGGAGCACCGAGAGGGCCGACGCGCGTGGCCAGTCCAGCGTCGTCGTCGCCTGGTCGTAGATCTCGGTGGCGATCACGAAGACCCGGCCGCCGCCCATGAGCCTCGGCGTGATGAACGCGGAGACGGTCAGTACGAACACCATCAGCGCCCCGGTGAGCACACCCGGCAGGCTCAGCGGGAACGTGATACGGACGAAGCAGCGCAGCCGTCCGGCGCCCAGCGATCCGGCGGCGTCCTCCAGGTCCTTGGAGACCCGGCCGAATCCGGCGATCATCGCGAGTATGGCGTACGGCATCATGATCTCGACGAGCGCGATGACCACGCCGGTGACGTTGTTGGTGAGCGTGAGCGGCTCGCCGATGATCCCCAGCCCGCTCAGCGCCGAGTTCACGATGCCGTCGTCGGAGAGCAGGATCAGCCAGCCGAAGGTCCGTACGACCGACGACGTCAACAATGGTGCGATGGCCAGCGCCATCAGCAGCCCGCGCAGGCGGGAGCGCGTCCGCGCGAGGAAGAGCGCGACGGGGTACGACACCACGACCGCCAGCACGGTGACCAGGGCACCGAGCCACAGCGTGTGCCAGGCGACCTCCCACACGAAGTCGTCGGTCAGCACGTCGATGTAGGAGCGCAGGCTCACGGCCGTCTGGAGCTCGGCCGGTCCGACGGTCCTGTTCAGGGACATGCGGGCCAGCCACACCAGGGGCACGAGGAAGCTGACCCCGAGTGCCAGCAGCCCGGGGGCGAGCAGGGCGGCCGCCGCCCCCCTGCGCGTGCCGCCCTCGCTACTGCGGGATGACGTAGGCATCCGCGTCACCCCATCCGAGGCCGACCGTGGCGCCGACTGTCAGCGGTCGGCCGCTGTGCGTACGTTCCGCCAAGACGCGTACGCCGTTGACGTCGATCACGACGGACTCGACGTCGCCCAGGTAGCTCGACTGGACGACGCGCCCCTTCAGCTCGTTCGCCATCTGCTCTGCGGGATCGATCCGCACCCGGTGCGGCCGGACCATCACGGTGGCGGTCGCCCGGTCGGTCTGCTGGGCGCGTACCGACAGGGTCCCAAGCCCCTCGGCCTCCAGTCGCAGTACGCCGTCGCTTCGGCCGGCCACCCGGCCGTCGAACATGTTGGTCCGTCCGATGAAGTCCGCGACGAACCTGTTCTTCGGGGTCTCGTAGACGGCCCACGGCTCGCCTACCTGCTCGACGCGGCCCTCGGACATCACCACCAGCCGGTCGGACATCGCCAGCGCCTCGTCCTGGTCGTGCGTGACGAACACCGTGGTGATCCCGGTCTCCTGCTGGATCCGCCGGATCTCGACGCGAAGCTCCTCACGCAACTTCGCGTCGAGGTTGCTCAGCGGCTCGTCCAGGAGCAGCACGGTGGGCTCGATCACCAACGCCCGCGCCAGGGCGATGCGCTGGGCCTGCCCGCCGGAGAGCTGGCTCACCCGGCGGTTCGCGAGGTGTGCCAGGTGAACCATGTCGAGGGCGTCGGCGACACGACGCCGCCGATCGCTCTTGGCGACACGGCGCATCTGAAGCCCGAAGTCGACGTTCTCTCCTACCGACATGTGTGGGAACAACGCGTAGGACTGGAACACCAGGCCCATGTCTCGCCTGTGAACAGGGCGGTTGGTGATGTCGGTCCCGTCGACGCGGATGTGGCCGGATGTGGGGCTGATCAGACCTGCGATCATGCGCAGCGTCGTGGTCTTGCCGCAACCCGACGGCCCGAGCAGCGAGATGAACTCGCCACGCGCGACGTCGATGTCGACGTCGTGCACGGCCGAGCGGGACTGGTTCGGATATGTCTTGGTCAGTTTGCTAAGTGCGAGATACGCGTCTTCCACACTGGACTCCTGGATCTGCCCGGAACTATTGCGAGATGACGTCCTTGCGCCAGATCTCGGTCCACTGGGCACGCTGCTCGGCGAGCCGGTTCCAGTCGACTGCGATCATGGTCTTGAGCTTTTCCGGCGTCATCACGGTCCGCTGGGCGACCTCGTCGTCGACCTTGGCCAGCGTGTTGGTCGGCGCGTAGAACATCTCCGCGGCGAACAGGGCCTGCGCCTCGGGGCTCAGCGCGTAGTCGATGAACGTCTGCGCGTCGCTCGCCCGCTTGCTGCCCTTGACGAGGTTGATGGTGTTGACCTGCATGATGCTGCCTTCCTTCGGAAGGACTACATCCAATGCGCCGTTGGATTGGTCATGCTGCAGTTGGGCGCGCGCGTTCCAGGCCAGGGCCAGGTTGACCTGACCGGACTTGACCAGCGTGTACGTGTCCGGCTGGGGGTTCCACGTCTGAACGGACGGCGCCAGCTTGCGCAGACGCTCGATCGCCGGATCGATGGACGTCGTGTAGTCCCCGCCCAGGATCTTGCTCAGGATGACGGTCAGCCCGATCCCGTCCAGCTGCGGCGGAGCACTGATCGAGATCTTCCCCTTGTAGGCGGGGTCCCACAGGTCGTTCCACGACGTCGGCGGAGTGGTCACGGCCTCGGTGTTGTAGACGAGCGCCAGGTTGTCGAAGGTGACGCCCGGACCGAAGTTGTCACGCACCTTCGCATGCTCGCTGAGGTCCTTCATGTTGGGGACCGCGGCGGGGTCCAGCGGCGTGAAGATGCCTTCCTTGTTGGCGCTCTCGGCGACCGACAGGTCCATGATCACAACGTCGATCGTCGGGTTGCTCTTCTGGGTGCGCAGCCTGCCGAGCATCTCCGCGGACGAGACGACCGGGTCGTACTCCACCTTGATGTTCGGATGCGCGGCCTCGAAAGGCTGGATGACCGCCTTGACGTACTTTTCCTTGAATCCGCCGGTCGCGTAGGCCATGAGACGGACGGTGGTCGTGCCGTCGTCGGCCCCGTCCGAGGCGTTGCCGGTCGAGCACGCCGAAAGCGCCACCGCCGGAACAAGTAGAAGGGGCAGTAATGCTCTCGTGGACATTCTTCTCATCACGGTTGATCTCCCGCTGGTGAGTCAGTGCGGCAGCCGGCCACCCGCCCCTCCGGGCGCCGGCCTGCGCGGCTTGTCACGATCCATCGCGGCGACGACCGGCGTCGCCGCGATGGATCGGTCGTAAGAGAGTCACACGTGGCCCGGATCACGTCAGCCGACGGATGGACAGTCTCGACGGCGCGTACATGGCCAAGTGGCCAATGCGAAACGGAGCGATCGGTGCGTCCGGCGCTTCCGCTCACACCGCGGACACTGTCAGGATGGCCATCGGGCCTGGCGGGCGTTCTGTCCACCTTCGCGGCGCTTTGGGTAAGAACGCTAAAGTACCGGTGCCGACCGGTGGACGTCGGCTGCGCGGCAGGACCCCAGGCGCGCCGCAGGCGACAGGGAGTTCACAGATCGTGATGGCCCAGGTCGTGACGGGTTCCAGCCGACAGCACAGCACGCAGGGAGAGATACGTTTGACGCACGCCAGCACATCCAGTGTGTTCGACGTGTCCTCGTCCGCGGCGCTGAGCGCGCTCGAACACCCGACGACGTTCATCCAGAAGACCGCCGACGCGGCGCTCCCCGTGGAGGCCGTCGCCGCGGAGCCGTCGGCCTTCCACGGACGCGGGGAGATCCTGGTCGTGGACACTGCCGCCCTCCCGGCCGCCCTCGCCAGGGTCCGCGAGCTGCCCCGCCCCGCCGGGACCCTCGTGGTGGTCGGCATGGAGACGGCCGAGGCGAGACCGGCTCTCACGGCGGACGCCGCGACGTCCGGGCTCTCCCTGGCGTACTGCCCGCGCCCCGTCGACGCCGTGACCTACGTACGGGACCTGCTGCGGCTCGTGGAGACTCTCCGTCGGACGAGTCTGACCCGGATCCTGAAACTGCACGATTCGCTCGTCGCCGCGGTCATGGCGGGCGCCGACCTGGAAACGATCCTGAAACTGACCGCCCGCCAGGTGTCCGGGTTCGACGCGATGTTCGTCGACTACACAGGCGTCATCGTCTCCTTGTGGAGTCACCGCGGCCGGCGCAGCCTGAGCGTGCCTACCGAGCTCCAAGCCGTGCTGAGGACGTCTCCCCCCATCGACACGACGCAGATCGAGTTGAGCGACGGCCGCTTCGCGGTCCTGGTCGGCGTAGGCCTGCACGACCAGGTCGAAGGTTCCATCGTGTACGTCGGCGACCGTCGGCTGACCTCCGCCGAGCTCGTCCTGGTCGAGCGCGCCCGCTCGGCCATGCTGCTCCGATTCGCGCGGGAGAAGTCCCGGCGCGACGCCCAGCGCTCCACGGTCGAGCAATTCCTGCGCGCCGCGGTGGACGGGTCGATGAACCACGGCGAGCTGGCGCTCGCGCTGCGCGGGCTCGGACTCGAACCCGCCGAGGGGTATCGGGTCCTCGCGGTGCGGCTCGACCGGAGCACTCCCGAGATACGGGCGTTCACCCTGCTCGAGGACATCGCGGCGGCGAGCACGAGACCCATCGTCGGCGGCCTGCAGGGAAAGATCTTCTGCCTGGTTCAGCCGGTCGACAGCACAGTGCCCGAGACTTTCCTCGAGGCATGCCAGGCCCGCGGGTGGAAGGGGGTCACGATCGGCCGCAGCCGGCCCAAGACCGACGCGGAGAGCCTGGCCCTGGCGATCCGTGAATCGGCGACCGCCAGCCAGTACTCAGGACAGACGGCCGGTCAGATCCGGGACGTCACCTCGCTCGGCCTGCCGGGGCTGCTCGCGGGCCTGGACCCGCAGAACGTGATGAGGCCGTTCGCCGACACGCTGCTCGGTGAGCTGATCAGTCATGATGCCGCCAACAACACGGAGCTCGTCAGCACCCTGACCGCCTTCTTCGACACGGGCTGCCGTCCCGGGCCCACTGCCGAAAAGCTGTGCATACACCGGCACACGCTCTCGTACCGGCTTGATCGCGTCGCCCAGCTGACCGGGAAGGATCCGCGCAGCCCGGAATGGATGCTGAGCTTCGGGATCGCGTTGCAGATGCACGCCATCCTGCAAGCCGGACTCTAGGGCGACGCGGCCGGCCTGGCGGGATCATCGCCAGAGATCAATTAACCGTCAGAGATTCGGTGACGAGCCGCTAGCTCGCCGCGACGCCGTTCACCACGATGCCGAAGAGCCGTACATCGCTGAGCCGCGACAACGCGCGTGACACCGCGTCGTCGGCGGTGCCGAGCTTCCGCCGTAGCGCGTCGATCCCGGGGGCGCTGTCGATCAGATCCCTCCGGAAGACCTCCCAGTAGAGCGGTGACTCGCTCATGCTGGACGCGGCGAGGTCGACGGCCCGCTCGCTGTAGAACGCGAGGATCCGGTCGTTGAGCAGCGGCACCAGGTGGGGGCGTTTCAGATGCAGGATCGCCGACGCGATCGTGACCCCGAGCCGATGGCGGTAGCGGAAGTGCCGGTACAGCAGGGTCGCATGGGCGTACGGCGTCCCCGCACCGCCGTACGGTGTCTCGGCGAGGCGGGCGTCCCCTGGGACGGACGACCACGGCGCCTGCTCGGCCGCCATCAGGCACGAGCGGACATCGTCCGGATTCAACGAGACGCCCAGCAGCAGCAGGCGACCGAAGTCCGGTAACTCCACCACGTCGCTCGCGCCCGGTGGGTCGTTGCTGAGATCGCCGGCGTAGTCGAATCCGAGGAACTCCAGATCTGGTGGCAGCTGGAGGAGCACCCAGGCGTCCGACGCCCGGATCGAGTGGCCGGCGATCTTCAGGCGAGGCTCAGGCATCGGCTCGCTCGGAGACGAGCCCGCGTGGAGCCGAGGGCGACCCGAGACGGACATGCTCCCCCGTGCTGCGGTCGAACGCGGTGACCCGCAGGGCACGCAGCTTCTCCTTGGCGACCCGCTGTGACGGGGTCAGCGGCAGTTGATCGACGAAACTCCAGTACCTCGGGACCTTGAAGGGTGCCAGGTTCGCGCTCGCGTGCGCGACGACTTCGTCCAGAGTCGTCGCCGCGGCCTCCGCTTCCCCGCCGACGACCTCCCCGTTGATGACGAGGAACGCGTGGACCTCCTCACCCCGCACGTCGTCGGCGACCGGGACGCAGGCCGCCTGGCTGACCCGTTCGGATGAGCACAGCACCGCTTCGACCTCGTTCAACGCGATGTTCTCCCCGCTGCGGCGTGCCATGTCCTTCAGGCGGCCCGTCAGATACACCCGGCCGAGGTCGTCCATGCGCGCCAGGTCGCCGGTGTGGAACCACCCGTCGCGGAACACCGCACAGGTCGCCGTCTCGTCCCTGTAGTAGCCGTCCATCATGCCCGCGCCGCGCAGGATCAGCTCCCCCGTGGCGCCACGAGGTACGGCGCGGCCCCGCTCGTCGACGATCCTGGCCTCCCGATGCGGGTTGGGCCGCCCGACGCACCCGGTGCCCACCAGCTCGTCATGATCGTCGGGAAGGACCCGGAGGTCGCCGCCGGTCTCGGTCATCCCGAAGCCCTCGTACCAGGGAACCGCGAACCGCTTCTCGAGCGCGGCATGAATGTCCTTGGGAATGCCTGAGCAGGCGACGGCGCGGAGCGAGTGCTCCCGGTCGGTGGGCTTCTCCGGCTGACGAAGCAGGAGGGTCGGCATCATCCCGATGCAGTAGAGGTATGTCACGCCGTACGTACGCACCTTGTCCCAGAACGACGTGGGATGGAAACGATCCAGGACGACGAGCGACGACCCCACCAGGAGGCACGCCGCCAGGCTCCATTGCGGATCCAGGTAGTAGAACGGCTGGGCGGTGAGCAGGACGTCGTCGGGGCCGAGATGGGGGAACCCGTCCGCGTACTTGCGCACCATCGTCGTCCAGTAGCCGTGCGACAACATGCACCCCTTGGGGTGGCCCGTGGTACCGGAGGTGTACTGGATGTTGGCCAAGGTCTCGGGATAAACGGCCTGGTCCGGAGTGGGGCCCGCGGCGGCGTCCACGCCGTCCAAACCGATCACTCCCGGCCCGCCCTCGGCGTCGGTCACGGCGACGCGACGGCCTCCGGCCGGCGACGCGAGCACGAGATCGAGATAGTCGGAGCTGGTCACGACGAGAGCGGGATCAGCATGGTCCAAGAGCCGGGTCAGTTCCCTGACCGAATATCTCGGGTTCACCGGCACGACTGCCGCGCCGATCTTGGCCGCGCCCAGCCACAGCAGCGGATATTCCGGACGGTTGTCAAACACCAGCGCGATCCGGTCGCCGTATCCGATCCCGAGGGCGCCGAGGACAGCCGCGTAGCGGTCCGACAGCTCGTCGAGCTCGGCGAACGTGTAGTCGATGTCGCGCTGATCGAACCTCAGCGCGCGCCGGTGCGGCCAGAGCCTCGCCGCCCGCCGTGTCAGCGTGGCCAGATCCTGCACTTTGACAGCGTCATCGCCGCTGGTCCCCGTCATCACTCGTCTCCCGCCACTCGAAGGCCGCGACCTGCGGCGAAACTCTGCTGCGCGGTACGGGCCTCGCCGGAGTCCTGCGCCCGGAGGGCGAACCCCACCTCTGCGTCGAGCGCACCGTCCAGATCCGCCCAGGTCCCCTGTTCGAGGAGTCGCTTCGCGCCCTCGACGGCCGCCCTCGGCCGGCTCAGCACCGTCTCGGCCAGCGAATCCACGACTGCTGGAACGTCGCCGTCGGCGGCCGCATGGCTGACCAGGCCCATCTCGTATGCCTGCTTCCCGTCGACCCGCTCCCCCAGGATCATCAGCCTCCGGGCCCGGGCCGGTCCGACCAGCCGAGGGAGGATGGCCGAGATGCCGCCGGTCACGCTCAGACCGGCCTCCACCTCGGGGAACCCGAACACCGCGTCCTCCGCCGCGACGACGAAATCGGCGGCGAACGCGAGTTCAGCGCCCGCCCCCAACGCGTATCCGTGAACCTGGGCGATGACGCAGCCGGCCGACCCGCGCAACCTCGTGGTGAGCGCCTGGATACGGCGCAGCCGTTCGACGCGCTCGTCGGCCGGCGGACTTCCGACCATCTCGTGCTTAAGGTCGTAGCCGGAGCAGAACGAACGACCCCGTCCGCTGATCACGATGACCCGCGCCTGGTCACGATCCGCCTGCTCGATCGCCTCCAGCAGGTCGCGTACCAGCTGCGGGGTGACGGCGTTCAGCCGACTCGGGCGGTTGAGGGCGATCCGCGCCACCCCGTTCCGGGCCACGTACTCAATCGTCGATCCCGGTTCCCGATCTTGATGACTCTTCATTCCGCTCCTCGTCCTGAGTCCGTTCAAGAAGTACTGGCGGGTCGCCAGGCCTGTCATCGGACACATGTCGAGAGCGAACGAGCCCGACACTCCCTTTGTCCATCCGGGCTCCGACTTCGGGTACGCGGATGGGGCACCGCGAACTCCAGGCCACGGCGCACTCGGTGGCAGAGCCCCCGACAAGGTCGCCAAGGGCATGACATTGAAGGGGGCTGAGACGTCGCAGGCCAGGCCGCTACGTTCACGTACCAGGCCGGGCGCCTCGCCGCCTTGTGCGGCCCGGCCATGACAGGTGCCGAACTGGGATCGAGAGCAGGCGTTCCCGAGCCTTCGGTCCCTTGCGCGATCAGGGCACCAAGAGGGTGACCGTCTCGACCACGCAGGCCGGCTTGTCCGACCCCTCGCGCTCGACGCTGACGCGGGCGACGGCCCGCACGCCGCTCGGGCCGGGGATCAGCGACACCAGTTTGACGCCCGCGCGGACACGAGAGCCGACCGGAACCGGAGAAGGGAACCGAACCTTGTCGCACCCGTAGTTGATCCCCATCTTCAGACCTTCGATCCGGTAGACCTGTCCGACCAGCTTCGGCACGAGCGACAGCGTCAAGTAGCCGTGCGCGATGGTGGTGCCGAACGGGCCCTGCGCCGCCTTCTCCTGATCGACGTGGATCCACTGATGGTCACCCGTCGCGTCAGCGAACAGGTCGATCTGATCCTGGCTGAGGGCGTGCCAGTCGCTGTACCCCAAGTGGACGCCGACCGCCTTCTCGAACTCCTCGATGCCCTGGAAGACCTTCACGGTCACTCCTCTCCTGCGTGGCGCACGCTCAGGCGCGGGGGCCGCCGGCGACGTATATGACCTGGCCGGAGACGAAGGCCGCCCCTTCGCTGACGAAGAACGACACCGTGTGGGCGATGTCCTCCGGCTTGCCGGTGCGGCCTACCGGGATCTGCGCGGCGGCCGCGGCCTTGAACTCCTCGAACGTGACGCCGACCCGCTCGGCGGTCGCGGCGGTCATCTCGGTCTCGATGAAGCCCGGGGCGATCGCGTTCACGGTGACGCCGAACTTCCCGAGCTCGATGGCCAGGGTCTTGGTGAAGCCCTGGATACCGGCCTTGGCCGCGGAGTAGTTGGCCTGACCGCGGTTACCCAGCGCGGAGGTGCTGGAGAGGTTGACGATGCGACCCCACTTGTGAGCGGTCATGTAGCGCTGAACGGCACGGCTCATGAGGAACGACCCGCGCAGATGGACGTTCATCACTGAGTCCCAGTCCTCGTCGCTCATCTTGAAGAGCAGGTTGTCGCGGGTGACGCCAGCGTTGTTGACCAGCACGGTCGGGTCGCCGAGCTCTTCGGCCACCCGGGTCACCGCGGCATCGACACTGGCCGCGTCAGAGACGTCAACGCCGACCGGCAGCGCACGACCGCCGGCGGACTCGATCACGTCGACGACCGACTTGGAGGAAGCCTCGTCGAGGTCGAGCACAGCCACGGCAAGGCCGTCTGCGGCAAGTCGCTGTGCGATGGCGGCACCGATTCCGCGGGCGGCCCCGGTGACGATCGCGATACGGCCGTTGGTGTTGCTCATGTCGTCTCCTTGATTCTGTTTCTCAGGGGAGGTGCGCGGCGGTCAGCGGCGTAGGTGGTAGCTGGCCCCAGCAGCACGGAGGCGTAGGCCGGCTGACAAGATTCTCAGGCCGACGACAGCTCCCTCAACATCGGGGCAGCGTTGTCGGAAGATGCTCGGCATACCTCGGCAGCCGAAGACCGAGGTGCGAGTCGGAGGTGTAGATCGTACATCCCACGCTCATCGTGCCCCTGTCGGCCGTCGAGAGAGTTGATCGCTGCTGGGACATCGATCCCGCACCCGCACATCGGCATACAGCGGTTCGCTCTACGAGACTGCCCTCGGCGCTCGGCTCGGACGCGAGTCGGTTGGCCGCCGATCGCTCCTGTAGGGTGCGCGGATGCGACGCCGGCCGAGCCCGACGGGCCGCGACCCCGGTCGGCGACGTCGCCGGAGTTGTAGCCACCGTGCATCCGAAACTGTCTCGGCGCGCTGACGTAACTCCTGCGCCGAGTGGTGTGTGCACGATCGACGTAGACAATGCCAAGGACCGTCGGCGGCGTGCGATTATGAGGGCTGGTCTCGCGAGACATGGCCGGCTCGACATCAAGAGGATTCGAACGTCGGAAGGTGCTCGGCGCGCTGATCAACGAGCACCACCGAGCCGCGTAGCCGCTCCGGAGAACTCCCGTGCAAGCCCCATACGACGAGTTTTGAAGCGGTACAGGTGCGGCTCGGGTCACCGTACATCTCTTCGTCTCCGAGGCGACGAAGTGATGGAAGTGGAGGAGAGGCCGTCCGCGCCCGCCTGATCCGGTCCGCAAACGCACAAAGAAGGGCATAGCCTGGATTTAGTCGGGTCCGACTCCGTTCTCGGCGATCCGCGAGGCATTCCATGGCGGCGGTGACATCCCAGAGTTCAAGGCGATCGCGTCTCGGCGGGCTGCCCACCGAGATGACGAGTTTCGTGGGGCGGCGGCACGAGTTGGCCGAGGCCAAGAGGCTGCTGTCCCAGTCGCGCGTCGTCACCTTGACGGGGCCGGGAGGGGTGGGCAAGACACGCCTCGCCCTGCGGGTCGCGGCCGAGGTGCACCGGGCGTTCCCGGACGGTGTGTGGGTGGTCGACCTGGCGGCGCTGGACGATCCCGGCGTGCTGAGCCAGACCGTGGCCGAGGCCCTGGACGTGCGGGACTGGTCGTCGAAGCCATCCTTGGAGGTGCTCGCCGAACGTCTCAGGAACAAGCAGATGCTGATCGTCCTGGACAACTGCGAGCACTTGTTGCAGGCGTGCGCCGTTCTGGTGGCGACCCTCACACGGGAGACGTCGGATCTGCGCGTCCTCGCCACCAGCAGGCAGCCGTTGAGGGTCACGGGCGAGCAGGTCTTCCCCGTGCCCACAATGGCGCTTCCCGACATGGGTGACCGGCCCCCGCCGCCGCAGTCGGTGGCGGAGTACGACGCGGTGCGGCTGTTCGCCGAGCGCGCCGTCTCCGTCGTCCCCACGTTCACCGTCACCGAGGACAACCAGGAGACGGTCGAGCGGATCTGCCGCAGGCTGGACGGCATACCGCTCGCGATCGAGCTGGCCGCTGTACGGCTGCGGGCGCTGTCGCTCGACCAGCTGCTCGATCGGCTGGACCAGCGCTTCCGGCTGCTCACCGCCGGGTCCCGGACGGCACTCCCCCGCCA
This sequence comes from Microtetraspora glauca, assembly GCF_040656155.1. Classification (NCBI taxonomy): domain Bacteria; kingdom Bacillati; phylum Actinomycetota; class Actinomycetes; order Streptosporangiales; family Streptosporangiaceae; genus Microtetraspora; species Microtetraspora glauca. The sequence continues at coordinate 17,403 of NZ_JBFALK010000015.1, read as the reverse complement.
CAGGACGCTGCGCGCGCTGATCGACTGGAGCTATGACCTGTGCACCGAGCAGGAGCGGTCGCTGTGGGCACGCGTCTCGGTCTTTTCCGGGGGCCTCGATCTCGACGCGGCCGAGGAGGTCTGCTCAGGGGAGGACATCGCCAGGGACGACGTCATCGACCTGGTGATCAGGCTGGTCGACAAGTCGATCCTGGTCGCCGACGACGATGTCTCGCCGATGCGCTACCGCCTGCTGGACACGATCCGTCACTACGGAAGGGAGCAGCTGGCCGCCTCGGGCCAGGAGGCCGCGGTGCGGCGCCGGCACCGGGACTACTACCGAAACCTCGCGGCGGAAATGGACCGGCGGTTGTTCGGCCCGGAAGAGACGGCGTGCTTCCTGCGGCTCCAGCGCGAACACGCCAACCTTCGGGCCGCCCTGGAGTACTGCTTCGCCGAGGGCGATACCGACATCGGCCTGCGGATGGCGACTGATCTCCGCAACCACTGGCTCAACGGCTACTTCATGAAGGAGGGACGCCACTGGCTGGACAGGGGCCTCACCGCGGAGCGCGAGCCGACCGGGGGACGCGCCATGGCGCTGAGCGCCAACGCCTGGCTGGCCATCATCCAGGGCAAGATCGACTGTGCGGACGCGATGCTGACCGAGAGCCGCGCCATCGGCGAGCGGCTGGGGCTGGACCGGGTCCTCGGGTACGCCTCGATCTTCTTGGGAGGTATCGCCCTGTTCCGGGGAGACTCGGAGAAGGCACTCGCCTGCTACGGGGAGGCCCTCGATCGTCTCCGGTCGGCCGGTGATCCGTTGGGCGAGGCGCTGACGCTTGTCCGGCTCTGCGTCGCCTGCTCGGTTCTGGGGGACTCCTCCGCGACGATGGCGTACGCCAGGCGGTGTATCGAGCTGTGCGACGCCTACAAGGAACACTGGCTCAGGTCTTACGCGGAGATAGCGCTCGGGATCGAGTACTGGCGCCGGGGCGACACCGCCCGAGCTGCCGACCTGGAGAAGAAAGGCCTCCGGTCCAACACGTCGTACAACAACCTGCTCGGTGTCGGGCTGAGCTGCGAGGTGCTGTCCTGGATCGCCGCCACGGAGAAGCGGCATCAGAGGGCGGGCCTGTTGCTGGGCGCCCTGCAGAACATCTGGGGCGAGATGGGCATCCCCATGGGCAGCTACGCGTACCTGATGCGCTACCACGACGAATGTGAAGCGCTGACACGTGCGGCTATCGGAGAGGCCGCGTTCCGCGGCGCGCTCGCACAGGGCGCCAAGCTCTCCTCCGAGGACGCGATCGCCTACGCCCTGGAGGAGGCGGCGCCGAAGAAGGAGCGCGCGGAACCTCCAGCGGAGGCGTCGCCGCTGACGCGGCGAGAGACGGAGATCGCCCAGCTCGTCGCCCAGGGCATGAGCAACAAGGAGATCGCGACCACGCTGGTGATCGCGCAGCGCACCGCGGAGGGGCACATCGAGCACATCCTGGGCAAGCTCGGGTTCAACTCGCGTACCCAGATCGCGGTGTGGGTGGAAGAGCAGAAACGCTCCGCCGAGCAGCAGCGGGCCGGCGCTTCCTGACCGCCGTGGTGTCGGTGTCTCCCACGCTCCTCTCGGCAGCGCTTCTTCCTCACGTCCTCCATGACGGACGTCCTTCCTGGGGCGAACCCCTGATCTCGGGTGTCCGTCAATCCGAATCAAGCCCCAAGGCCGGGTAGTTAGCGTTTCTGCGGCTTTGGCAAGGCAACTAGCGAATGTGTCGCGGCGGTGTAGAGGCCAGAATCGATCTTGAGGATGAGGCCGTTTTCGGCCCATCGTGAGAGCTGTCGATACATGGTGGCGAGGGTGATGTCGCCCAGGTAGCGGGCGATGTCCCGGGGGCGCCAGGACCGGCCGGGGTCTTCCTGAAGCAGGGCCAGGACCTTTTCCCGACGGCGGTCGGTCAGTGCGGTGAGCCGGTCGTCTCGGGACGCCATGGAAGCGGGGGTTCCGTAGGCGCTGCAAGGACGGTGATGGTGAGAGCGGTGACGGGCTGGCTGCGGTCGGGTCGGCCATCGTCGCGTCGTTCGTTGTAGCGAGAGATCGGTGACTTGACCTTGCGGGTGCTCACCCGCGGGCGGCGGGACGGAAGCAGATGGGCCAGGATACGGCGCCCGATGACTCCGACCAGGTTGGTGCCGCGGGTCGGGGACGCCTGCGGCTTGAACGACCAGATCGCGCGCGGTGCGCAGGGCGATGGAGAAGCCGCAGCGGTCCGGGTCGGTGCCGGGCCGGGACTCGGCGGCGTCGACCATCACCGAACGAAGGAGTTGGTAGAGCGTGAGCACCGACCACATCTTCTGCTCCAGCCCGGCGGCATCACCTGAGGGCAGCACTCGCCCCTGCATGATGGTGTGACGCAGCGCGTAGCAGGCCGACTCGTGTTCCCATCGCTGATGGTGGAGCTTGGACGAGGGCGGCGGCTGGATAGCGGCGTGCGTCGGTCAATGTGGTGGCCGGCCGGTAGGAGCCGGTGAAGATGGTGCCGTCTGCGCAAGTCACGGTCACTTGGGCCTCGACGACGCGTATCTGGAGGGTGCCGACCGTCGTGAGGTAGGAGCCGTCGGCGAACAGGGTCAGGACGGGGGTGCGCCGGTTGCTGCGCAGCCGGCCGAGGATCTGCGCGCCGGTGGCGGCGACCTGGGCGAGGAAGGCGTTGCTGTCGAAGCCCTTATCCCATAACACCAGCATGTCCGGCTTCAGCAGATACAGCAGGCGCCGGGCATAGCCGGTCTCGCCTTCGCTGGTGGGGCCGAAGACCGCGGGCGCCGGTGATGTCCGGCCGGCGGCCGGTCTCGCTCCGATACCCGTCGACGTCCTGGGCGGATCAACGGAGATCCAGTTCTTCGACGGATGGTTGTGGAAGATCACCTGTCTAGTGGATCGCCGTTCCCCTGTCTGGGGAAATCACGTTCTTGATAGCGCCACGAGCGCCTTAACTACCCGGCCTTGAATCAAGCCCCATGTGAAGCTCTCCGGCTTCGATGGAGGCTCGTTCCCTTGAGAGGATCGAGTCATGGCAGCCAAGTCTCCCTATCCCGCAGAGCTGCGTAAGCGCGCGGTGCGGATGGTCGCAGAGGGACTCATGGCCGCTGGCCCGTGTCACCGGTGGCGGCGCTCGCGCCCGGGCGTGAATGGTGTGATCAGTCTGGGTTTTACGGGTCCGTACACACCCTGTCGTTTTGGCGAAAGCCGATGAAATCCAGTGCAGGTATCTCCCCCCGCTTTGCGCAGCATAAATACACTTCACCTATGTGAACAAATCGTTTGAATGCTGTTACGTCCAAATGGATTCTCCGCGTCATGATCCAGGCGCCACCATTTGAGGGGAGTGGTCGAAGTGAAGGCCGGATGGAATGACACCGACGCTCTCACCGACGCCCTCGAACGCCGCCTCACGGGTAGGCACTCCGGCGCAGGCGTGCGGACATCGGTTCTGACCTCGTGGCAGCGCTGCCAAAGCATGGGCATACGGGCCGACCACGTGGACATCCCTTACCACCAGGATCTGGATCTAGAAAGCGATCTCATCCACGCCGCCGGGCTCGTGCTTGATCAGATGAAATCGACTCTCTCCGGCATGCGGGTGAGCGTGCTCCTATGCGATGAGCAGGGGCGGATCCTCGCGCGCCGAACCGCCAACCCGTCACTGACCAGAGTGCTCAACATGCGAGGGCTCGCCCCCGGCTTCGGATACGCCGAGCAGTTCGCAGGCACCAACGGAATCGGCACCGCGCTGGTCGAGCGGAAGCCCGCCTTCATCCACGGCCACGAGCACTACGTCGAAGCCCTGCAGATATTCACCTGCGCGGGCAGTCCCATCCGCGACCCCCTCAGCGGGCAGAGCCGAGGTCTGCTGGACCTGACCTGCCTACGTGAGGATGCCGATCCGGCGATGCTGGCCCTCGTCCGCGAGGCGGCCCGCAACATCGAGCGGCGCCTGCTCGATCAGATCGCGGACCGAGAGCGCGCCCTGCTCCAGACGTTCTTCCAGGCCCGCCGCGCGGCAGGCGGCGCTCGTGCAGCCTCCCTCTTCCTGTCGGAGGCAGGCGAGCTCCCGGCGCCGGGAGCGTCGGGCGGCGACCTGCTGAACCGGCACGAGCGGCTCATCCTGCAGGGGAAGGCCGCCGAGCTGATCTCCTTGGGACACGCGGCCATCGTCGAGGTGCCCCTCCCGCACGGCCGGGCGGCCACACTTTTGAGCCGGCCGGTGACGAGTCCCTCCGGGGAAACCGGTGTCGCGGTCGAGGCGGTCCTGCCCGGCGGCGCGCTCCGGCGCCTGGCCACCACCGCTCCCCCCGCCCTGCCGGACGAGAACGTCACACCGAGCCAGGTCACCCTGTCGCCGCCGTACACGACCGCCTCTCCGGAGGGATCCGCCGTCACTGAGCCGCCCAGTGTCACGGACAAGTGGCTGATCGCCGTAGGCGAGCCGGGAGTTGGCCGGCTCGCCCTGCTGGCCCGGCAGCGTCTGGAACTGCTCACCGAAGCCGGCGTCCGCATAGGCACCACCCTCGACGTGACCCGGACCGCGGAGGAGCTGACCGAGGTCGCGATCCCGCGGCTCGCGGACTTCGTCACCGTGGATCTGCCGGACGCCGTGCTGACGGGGGAGGAGCCGACCAGTGTCCACGGAGTGTTGCGCCGGGTGGCGCTCGGCGCCGTCAGCGAGGGCTCCCACCTGTACTCGGTCGGCGATCTGGTCACGTTCGTCCCGGCGACGCCGCAGGCACGGTGCCTGGCGACCGGCCAGTCCGTGCTCTCACCACTACCGGCCCACGGGTCGGCATGGCTGCCCGAGGATCCCGTACGCGCCGAGAAGGTCCGCGCGGGCGGAATCCACTCGGCCATCGCCGTTCCGCTGCTCGCCCGGGGCGTCGTTCTCGGCGTGGCGAGCTTCTACCGGCTGGAGCACCGGGGGCCCTTCGAAGAGGACGATCTATCCCTCGCTGAGGAATTGGCTGGCCGCGCCGCGGTGTGCATCGACAACGCCCGCCGCTACACCCTCGAACGCACGACGGCCCTGACTCTGCAACGCAGCCTGCTGCCGCACGGCCTGCCCGAGCAGAACGCTGTCGAGGCCGCGCACCGCTACCTGCCCGCGCAGGCCGGCGTGGGCGGGGACTGGTTCGACATCATCCCGCTCTCTGGCGCCCGCGTGGCGCTGGTCGTCGGCGACGTCGTCGGCCACGGCCTCCACGCCTCCGCTACCATGGGCCGCCTGCGCACCGCCGTCCAGAACTTCTCCGCCCTCGACATGCCCGTGGACGAGGTCCTAGCCCACCTCGACGACCTCGTCGGCCGACTCGACCTCGACGAGGACCCGGACAGAGCGGTCGGAGCCGGGATCATCGGCGCCACCTGCCTGTACGCGGTCTACGACCCGGTCTCCCAACGCTGCACCATGGCCCGCGCGGGCCACCCCGCGCCGGCGCTCGTCCTTCCCGACGGCGTGGTCGAACTTCCCGAGGTGCCCGCAGGACCACCCCTCGGCCTCGGCTGCGCGCCCTTTGAGACCGTCGACATCGCGATGCCCGAGGGCAGCCAGTTGGTTCTCTACACCGACGGGCTCATCGAACACCGCGACCGCGACATCGACATCGCGATCGACCAGTTGCGGCGCGTTCTCACCCACCTCGACCGCGCGCCGGAGGAGACCTGCGACGCGCTGCTCGGAGCCCTGCTTCCCGCCCAGCCGGGCGACGACGTCGCCCTGCTCGTCGCCCGTACCCGCGCCTTGAACGCCCAGCAGGTCGCTCAGTGGGACGTGCCCGCCGATCCGGCGGCCGTCTCCGGCATACGCGCGGCGGTCACCCGGCAACTGGCCGACTGGGACATAGAGGAACTGACGTTCTCCACCGAGTTGATGATCAGCGAGCTGGTCACCAACGCCATCCGGCACGCGGGCGCCCCCATCCAGGTGCGCCTGCTCCGCGACCGTACACTGATCTGCGAGGTCTCCGACGGCAGCGGCACCTCTCCACGACTGCGTCGCGCCGCCACCACCGACGAAGGGGGACGCGGCCTGTTCCTCGTCGCCCAACTCGCCCAGCGCTGGGGCACCCGCCACACCGCGAGCGGCAAGGTCATCTGGACGGAACAGCCTCTTTCTTCCGTAGCCTCGGCACTTTGACGGCTTGCGGACCCGTCCGGAGAACGACTGGGACACGAAGGCGGTGAGGGAACGCTCCGGTCCGGCCGGCCCATAGCCGAACGCCGTCGTTGGCGATCATTACCTCGTCCACACCGGCATCCGTCACGACGACGGTGCGCGTCCACTACAACGTGGGCTGGGGCAACCGGATCACCATCCGCGGCGACACCTCACCCCTGAGCTGGAGCAGTGGGCAGGACTGCGTCAACAAGGCGGCCGACCTCTGGGAGTGCTCGATCACGGGCATCCCCTCCGGGCAGCAGTTCCAGTCAAGCCGCTGATCAACGACAGCACCTGGTCGACCGGCTCCAGCTTCTACGGCGTCGGCGGCCAGACCTCCGACGTCTACCCCACGTTCTCACCGATCCTGGTCGGCCGAGGCCGTCGCATCCCCGGTCGTCAACGGCGGCCGCGTCGGCGGCCTCGGCGATCAGGGACGGCACCGGCGACTCCGGCGGCTCCGCGGCGGCTGGGCCGGAAGCTCGCGTCGGCGGCGTCGTGGACGCGTCGGCCGGAACGAGGCCGAGCCCCGAGCCGGCGACCGCTGGACTTCTTCCTCGTCGTCGAGGACGCCGCCAAGCCCCGTTACCTGGAGTCCATCGACTGGTTGCAGGCACCTTGCCCGGTGACGTACAGCTTCGCCGACGACCGGAACGGACGCAAGGCGCTGTTCGCCGACGGGATCTTCGTGGAGTACGCGGTCTTCACGCCGGCGCACTTCGCCCTCAGACGTCAGACGCGGCGTGCGCGCCACCGGGCTCCTCCTCTCCGTCGATCTCGCGCGGCGCGGTGGTCGCCTCCACACGGGCAGTGCCGTACGGGGCGCCGGACGGTGCGGGCAGCGCGACCCAGATCTCCGGGGCGCGGGCGGAGGTGACCATCCGCGCCTTCATTGATCACCGTCGATAAGCCCGCTGGCGAGCATCACCTGCAGTGACCGCTCGTAGTGCTCCGCCAGCAGGGCGGTCGCCTTTTCGGTGTTTCGCTGGAGCGTCGCGTCGAGGATCGACTCGTGCTCCTGGGCCACGCATCGGGTGGACGCGGCGGGCGACGGGGCGGACCACCGGCGGTACAGCTCCGTCGAGTCAAAGGCGGTTTCGGCGATGGTCATGAGCATGGGGATCCCGCACGCCTCGACCAGAGCCAGGTGGAACGCCCGGTGAGCGCGCGACCACGCTTCCGTCGTGTGCTCCGGGTCCTCGGGCGTGCGCCGCGGCGTTCGGCTCAGCACGTGGAACGCCGTCAGCACCGAGGTCTCCCAGGCGAGGTCGCCTCTCTCGATGGCGAGCCTCAGCGCGAGCGTGTCGCAGTGCGTGCGCACCCGGGTGAGGTCCTCCAGCTCCTTCAACGAGAGGCTCGGGACGAAGAAGCCCTGGTTGGGCCGGGCCACCACGAGCTTTTCCTGGGTGAGGCGGACCAGCGCCTCACGGATCACCGTCGTGCTGGTCGAGTGCCTGCTCGCGAGCTCCACGGGCTTGAGGTGGGTTCCCGGCGGCAGCTTGCCCTGCATGATCTCGCCTCTGACGACTTCGTGGAAGTGCGCGGCAAGGGTGCTTGCCCCCTTCTGTCGAACCATGCCGCGATCATAGCGACCGTCCGACAAGAATGCATTCTCTATTGACGAATGCACTCTTGCCTGGCTAGCGTCCCTCCCGCCGGATGTCCTGCCGGTTACGCAGGTGTTACGCGGAGGTCGCCGCCGATGACGAAGATTCGCCTCTACCGGCTCAACAGCCTGGTGGTCATGCTGTTCGCACTGGGTGTGATGGGCTACGCGCTCTCGCTGCCTCTCGGCGATCTGCAACAGCCCGGCGCGGGGATGTGGCCGCTGGCCGTCTCCGTCGTCATGGCCCTGGCGGCCCTGGGCCTGCTGGTCGGCGAGCGCGACGACGGCGACTACGAACCGCTGACCCGGCGGACGTGGATCATCGTCGCCGGTTTCGGGTTGATGGGCGCGTTCATCGTGATCTTCTCGATCGCCGGCCTGACCCTGGCGTCCTTTTTGATGTGCCTCGTCTGGCTGCGCTTCATGGCCGAGTACCGGTGGCGCACGAGCCTGGTTCTGTCGATCGCCCTGACCGCGATCGCCGTTCTCACCTTCTCCGTCCTGCTCGGCATCCCCATGCCGCACGACGTACTGAGTGTCCTGTGAGGGGCGAACTATGAACTTTGGTGATCTCCTTCTCGGTTTCGAGGTCGCCCTCCAACCCGAAAACCTGTTCTACGTCTTCATCGGCGTCGTCGTCGGCATGGTGGTGGGCATCCTGCCCGGCCTCGGCCCCGCGCCGACGATCGCCCTCATGCTCCCGCTGACCTACGTCCTACCGCCCGCCGGCGCGGTGCTGATGCTCGCCGGCATCTACTACGGGGCGTACTACGGCGGCACGATCACGTCGGTGCTGCTCCGCCTGCCGGGCGAGGCCGCCAGCGTCGTCACCGTATACGACGGGCACCAGATGGCGCTGAAAGGCCGCGCCGGGCCCGCGCTCGGCATCTCGGCGATCGGCTCCTTCATCGGCGGCACGGTCTCGGTGGTCGGCCTGCTCTTCCTCTCCCCGGTGATCGCGGGCTTCGCGCTCACCCTCGGCCCACCCGAGTACGGCATGCTGGCGGTGGGCGGCCTGCTCATGGTCTCCACCCTGGGCCAGGCCCGGATGCTGAAGAACATCATCGTCGCCTGCCTCGGCCTGCTCATCGCCGCTGTCGGCATCGACGCCATCACCGGCGTCGCCCGGTTCACCGCCGGCTCGACCGAGTTGCTGCGCGGCATCGACTTCGTCGCCGTCGCCATGGGCCTGTACGGGCTCGGCGACGTGCTGTACGACCTGGAGCAGAAGGCCCGCAACGCCCGGATCGAGGGCAAGCTGGGCCGAGTCCTGCCCACCAGGCAGGACATGAAGGACTCCGCCGGGGCCATCGGCCGCGGCTCGGTCATCGGTTTCCTGCTCGGCCTGCTGCCCGGCGGTGGCGGGGTCGTCGCCTCGCTCGCCTCGTACGCCACCGAGAAGAAGGTCTCCAAGCACCCCGAGGAGTTCGGGCGCGGGGCCATCGCCGGCGTCGCCGGGCCCGAGACCGCCAACAACGCGGGCTCCACGTCCTCGTTCCTGCCGCTGCTCTCACTCGGCATCCCGTCCAACGTCGTGCTCGCCCTGATCTTCGGCGCGCTGCTGATCCAGGGGATCACCCCGGGCCCTCAGCTCGTCACCACCCACCCGGAGATCTTCTGGGGCGTGCTCGCCTCGATGCTGGTGGGCAACCTCATGCTGCTGGTGCTGAGCATGCCCCTGGTCAAGGTCTTCGTGAACCTGATCAGGGTCCCGATCGGGATCCTGTCCACGGTGATCGTCGTGGTCACCATGGTCGGCGTCTACTCCATCTCCAACAGCACCTTCGACATGTGGATCATGCTCGCCTTCGGTGTCGTCGGGTACGCCATGCGCAAGACCGGGTACGACCCGGGACCGCTCGCGCTCGCCGTGATCCTCGGGCCGCTGCTGGAGACCTCGTTCCGGCAGTCCCTGCTCATGTCCGGCGGATCCCTCGGGATCTTCGTCCAGCGTCCGGTGTCACTGATCATCGTGATCGCGCTCGGCGTGCTGGTGGTCTTCCAGGTGATCGCCCGGCTGCGCAGCGCCACCAGGCGGAAGTTCATCGAAGAGACCCGGCACGCCAGGGCCGCCGAGCAGGTGGACGAGCCGGCCCCGACCGGCTGAACCGGCCCGAACCGGCGGTCCCCGTACGGACCGCAGACCCCTGATCGCTTCACCACCAACCACCCCCGATGAAAGTAAGGCCAGAAATGGGTTTCTCACTGACCCGGTCCAGGAAGTCCGCAGGCGTGGCCGCGGCGCTGGTCGCTGCCCTGTCGCTGACCGCGTGCTCGTCCGCCCGCGGCTCGGACGGCGGCGGTGACGCCTCCTCCTACCCGTCCAAGGCCGTCGAGATGGTCGTCCCGTACGCGGCCGGCGGCCCCACCGACATCTCCGCCCGCGCCCTGGCCAAGGGCCTGAAGAAGTCACTCGGCGTCAACGCGATCGTGGTCAACCGGCCCGGCGCCTCCGGCATCACTGGCACCTCCGAAGTGGCGACCGGCTCGAAGAAGGACGGCTACACGATCCTCTACAACACGGGTGACGCGTTCGTGCAGTCCACCATCCGCACCGCGCCGTACAACTTCGACAGCTTCACTCCGGTGGCCGGCGTCATCTCCCAGCCGTACCTGCTGGTGGCGTCCGCCAAGTCCGGTCTCACGTCGTTCGCCGACCTGGCCAAGGGCAAGGACCTCACCTACGCGGTCTCCGGCGTCGGCACCCCCACCCACCTCAACACCGCGATGCTCTTCGACGGGCTCGGCGTCAAGGCGACGGCCGTGCCGTACGACGGCGCCGGCCCCGCCGTGCAGGCGCTGGTCGGCAACCAGACCGACGTCGGGATGCTCGACGCGTCGGTCACCATGCCCTTCGTGACCAGCGGCGACCTTGTCCCGCTCGCCGTCTTCACCCCGGACGGCAAGAAGCTCGACTATGTCAACGCCCCCACGCTCCAGGAGGCCGGTGTGGACGTCTCCAGCATGACGTCGTCGGTGTGGGGCGTCGCCGTACCGGCCGGGACGCCGGACGAGGTGGTCAAGAAGCTGCGCGAGGCCACCCTCGCGGCCGCCCAGGACGCCGAGTTCGTCACCTTCACCGAGAAGAACTACATGCCGCGTCTCGAAGGCGACAACGAGCTGAACTGGTACGCCGGGCTGAAGACCACCGGCGAGACCACCAAGGCCGCCCTGGCCAAGTTCGGCATCGAGCTGAAGTGAGCGTGACCTCATGACCCAGCTCACCGGCAAGGTGGTCGTCATCACCGGCGCCGGCCGCGGGATCGGCTCCGCGATCACTGAGGCGCTCGCCCGCGCGGGCGCCTCGGTGATCGCCACCGACCTGGACGGCGCGAGCGCCGAGGCGGTACGCGACCGGATCCTCGCCGCCGGCGGCGACGCGATCGCGGTGACGATGGACGTCTCGGACCGGTCGTCCGTCGTCGCGGGTCTGTCCGCCGCGGTCGACCGGTACGGGCACCTGGACGTGCTGTTCAACAACGCGGGGATCCTGCGGGAGAACCCCTTCCTCGAGGTGACCGAGGACGACTGGCGGCAGCTGATGACCGTCAACGGCCTGGGCACCCTGATGTGCACCCAGGAGGCGGCGCGCATCATGATCGCCCAGAGCCGCGGCGGGAAGATCGTGAACACCACCTCGATCGCGGCCAGGCAGGCGAACGCCACATTCGCCCACTACGCGGCGAGCAAGGCGGTCGTCTCCTCGCTCATCCAGTCCGGCGCACGCGCGCTGGCCCCGTACGGCATCACGGTCATGGGCTTCGCGCCCGGGATCGTGCGGACCGAGATGTGGGAGGGCGTGGAAGCCGACGCGGAGGCCCGCGCGGCGCGGGAGGCCGGCTACGGCGAGCGGATCCTGCTCGGCCGGGTCTCCGTCCCCGAGGACCTCGGCCCCACCGCCGTGTTCCTCGCCGGGCCGGGCTCTGACTACATGACCGGCCAGGTCGTCATGGTCGACGGCGGCATGGTGCTGGTCTGACCCCGACGACCATGACCGGCCACCCCCAGCGGTAACGAAGGAAGGAACAGTGATGCGGGCAGCGGTGCTCACCACGCCGGGCCGCCTCGCCGTCGTGGACGACTGGCCCGATCCGGTATGCCGCCCAGACCACGTCATCGTCGCGATACGCGACGTGGGGATCTGCGGCACCGACCTCGGGCTGTTCGACGGCAGCCGGACGGTGCCCCACCTGCCGTGGGTCATCGGCCACGAGGCGCACGGCAGGATCGTCGAGGTCGGGGCGGGCATACCCCCCTCCCGGATCGGCGAGCGCGTCGCGATCGAGCCCAACTACCCGTGCCAGGCGTGTGCCCCCTGCCAGAACGGCGCTCCCGCGCTGTGCCTGCGGCGGGGCAGCCCCGCGCTGAACCTTCCCGGCATGCTCGCCGAGCGGGTCGAGGTACCGGCCCGGCACGCCTGGACGCTGCCCGCCGGCCTGGCCGACCAGGACGCGGTGTGCGTCGAACCCCTCGCCGTCGCCCTGGCCGCGGTACGCCGTGCCGCCCTGACCGGCACGGCGTCGTGCCTGGTGGTGGGCGCGGGCGCGCTAGGGCTGCTGCTTGTGCACGCCCTCCGCTCCGCCGGGCACCCCGTCGCCGTGCTCGAACCGCATCCCGAGCGGCGGGCCAGGGCCGTGGCCCTGGGCGCCGCCCACGCGCCGGACGGCACGGAGTTCCCAGTCGCCTTCGAGACCTCCGGAACCGCCGCCGGCGGCGAAGCCGCCCTGGCCCGGCTGGCGCCGCAGGGCCGTCTCGTCCTCGTCGGCGTGGGCTCCGACCCCATCCCGCTGGACACCAGGATCGCGGTCCGCCGCGGCCTCACCGTGCTCGGATCGATGATCTACGACCACCCTCGCGACTACCGGGCCACGATCGACGCGGTCGCGAGAGACTCGATCACGCCGGGAATCGTCGTCGCCGCGTCCTACCCGCTGGAGCAGGCGCAGGAAGCGTTCACCGCCGCGTCCTCCGTGCCGGGCAAGACCGTCATCACTCTCGCCGAAGGAGGCGCCGCATGACCGGCACCGGCCGCCCCTTCGGGGTCGACCACCTCACCATGCTCGACACCTCGCCGCCGGAGCTGGTCGGCCTGGCCGCCGCGGCCGGATTCGCCCACGTCGGGCTGCGGATCCACCCGATGGACCCCACCGAACGGTCCTGGCCGATGGCGCCGGGCTCCCCCATGCTCGCGGAGACCGTCGCCCGCCGTGACGACACCGGGATCCGCGTCCCTGTCATCGAGGTCCTCCTGCTCGACGAGCACGCCGACATCGCCGCCGTCGAACCGTACCTGCACGCCGGCGCCGAGCTGGGCGCCCACCTGCTGTATGTGGTCGGCCAGGACCCCGACCTGGACCGGCTCGCCGACCGCTTCGCCGAGCTCACCCGGCTCGCACTGACATACCGGATCAGGCCGGTCATCGAGCCGATGGCCTACCGGCCCGTGCGCGATCTCGCGACCGCGGTCGCGGTGGTCTCCCGCTCGGGTGGCGGGGGCGTTCTGGTGGACTCGCTCCACCTGCTGCGATCGGGCGGGACTCCCGCCGACGTGGCCGCGACGGATCCGGCGCTGCTACCCGTGGCTCAGCTCTGCGACGCGACCGCCCAGGTCACCACAGTGCGGGGGGACGCGATCGCCGCGCGCGGCCAGTCCGCCGACGTGCCACCGCTGCAGTGGGAGGCCCGGGTCGGCCGGCTCCTGCCCGGCGAGGGCGCGCTGCCACTCGCGGACGTGGTACGCGCCCTGCCGGATCAGACGCTGCTCGCGCTTGAGGCGCCCAACTTCCATGCCCTGCGGGAGCGCGGCGCCGAGGGCTTCCTCGCCGAGGCCGCCCGGCGGATGACCCTGCTGCTTGAGGAGGCACACCCATGAGAGCACTGGTGACCGGGGCCACCTCGGGCATCGGCCGGGCCCTGGCCGATCGCCTGGCCACCCGCGGATACGACCTGATCCTCGTCGCTCGGGACGCGGACCGGCTGGCGACCACGGCGGAGGAGATCCGCGCCGCCCGCCGCGTGACCTGCGAGGTGCTCCCGGCGGACCTCACCGCTGAGGACGGCCTGGCCGCCGTGGAGGCGCGGCTGACCACCGAGCGCGACCCGGTGGACGTGCTCGTCAACAACGCCGGCATCGGGCTGCCGCCGGGCGGTTACCTCGGCAACCCGGTGCAGGCGTCGATGACGCTGAACCGGATCAACGTGGACAGCGTGCTGCGCCTGACCCACGCGGCCTTGCCTGGGATGACGGCACGCCGACGCGGCGGCCTCATCACGGTCTCCTCCATCGCAGGCTTCGCCCCTGGCACCCCGGCGATCACTTACTCAGCGTCCAAGGCGTGGGCGACCACCTTCGGCGAGGGGCTGCACCACCTGTTGCGTGGCTCCGGCGTGACCAGCACGACGGTCGCACCGGGCTTCGTGCGCAGCGAGTTCCACCAGCGCTCCGGGGTATCCACCGCGCACCTGCCGGACTGGCTGTGGCTGACGCCCCCGGTGGTGGCCGAGGCGGCCGTACGCGGCTTCGAGCGGGGCACTCCCCTGGTCATCCCCGGCCCGGCCTGGCGCACCGCGTACGCGATCAGCCGTCTGCTGCCCCGCCGCTGGGTCCGGACCGGCTTCGCCAGGCTCATGAGCAGGACGTCACGAAAGGGAGCAAACCGATGACCGGCGACGATGTCCGGGGCGGACGGCTGGACGGCAAGGTGGTGATCGTCACCGGGGCGGGCAACGGCATCGGCGCCGGATTCGCCACCGCCCTCGCGGCCGAGGGGGCCTCGGTCGCGGTGGTCGACATCGACGGCGGCGCGGCCGAGCAGGTCGTCTCCGCCATCCGGGAGCGGGGTGGCCGCGGCCTCGCTGTACCGGTGGACGTCACCGATCGCGCGTCGGTCCGGGCAATGGTGTCGGCGGTGCTCGCCGAGTTCGGCGATATCGACGTTCTCTTCAACAATGCCGGCATCCTGCTCAAGGAGCCGTACCTGAGCACGACCGAGCGGCAGTGGCAGAAGGTCCTGGACGTCAACGGCCTCGGCGTGCTGCTGTGCACGCAGGAGGTCGCCAGGCACTTCATCGCCAGGGGCCGGGGCAAGGTGATCAACACCTGCTCGACGTCCTCGCGCAGCCCCAGCGCGCACTTCGCCGCGTACGCCGCGAGCAAGGCCGCCGTCCTCTCGCTCACCCACTCCAGCGCCCGCGCGCTCGCCCCGTACGGCATCACGGTCAACGGGATCGGGCCGGGGATCATCCAGACCGACCTGTGGTCGCAGATGCACCGGGACGAGACCGGCTCGGCCAGGGCCGCCGACTCCCTGGCCGCTCTGGACGACTACACCCCGACCATCCTGCTCGGCCGGGTCGGCACCCCCGGCGACGTCGCGCCCACCGCGATCTTCCTGGCCAGCGACGACTCCGACTACATCACCGGCCAGCTGATCATGGTCGACGGCGGGATCGTCCTGCAGTGACCACGTCAACCGCCACGAGAGAAGGAAACCGCATGAGCAACCGTTCATACACGAGCGTCTGGTCCGACCTGCGGGAGGTGGAGTTCAGCCAGGGCTTCCTCCAGGCCGGCCCGTACCGCACTCGGTATCTGCGCGCCGGCGACGAGTCCAAGCCGACACTGCTCATGCTGCACGGCATCACCGGCCACGCCGAGGCGTACGTGCGCAACCTGGCCGCGCACGGCGAGCACTTCAACACCTACGCCATCGACTTCGTCGGGCACGGCTACAGCGCCAAGCCGCGGCACCCGCTGGAGATCGAGCACTACATCGACCAACTCCAGCACGTGCTTGACACCCTGGGCGTGGAGAGGGCATATCTCACCGGCGAGTCGCTCGGCGGGTGGGTCACCGCGAAGATGGCCGCGCACCACCCCGACCGGGTGGAGCGCATCGCGCTGAACACCATGGGCGGCACGATGGCCAACCCGCAGGTCATGGAGCGCCTGTACACGCTGTCCATGGCGGCCGCGAAGGACCCGAGCTGGGAGCGGGTCAAGGCCCGACTGGAGTGGCTGATGGCGGACCCGGCGATGGTCACCGACGACCTCATCCGTACCCGCCAGGCCATCTTCGAGCAGCCCGACTGGCTGGCCGCCTGCACGGCGAACATGGCCCTGCAGGACCTGGAGATCCGCAGGCGCAACATGGTCACCGACGAGGAACTGGCGTCGATCAAGGCTCCCGCGCTGGTGCTGTGGACCACCAAGGACCCCTCCGGCCCGGTCGCAGAGGCCGAGCGCATCGCTTCTCTTATCCCCGGCTCGGCCCTCGCCATCATGGACAACTGCGGTCACTGGCCGCAGTACGAGGACGCCGAGACCTTCAACCGGATCCACCTGGACTTCCTGCTCGGTCGCTGAGCAGCCACGCGGTGACCTGCGCGTGGAGACCGCTGGAAAACTCGAAGAGCTCAAGGAGAAGGAGAGGAACGATGACGCTCGCGCTGGTGAACATGTCGCACAGTCCGCTGCTGCAGTTCTCCGAGGCGTCGCGTGAAGTGCTCGACGATCTCGACGGGGCGTTCGGAGCCGCACGGCGGTTCGCGGCGGACTTCGACCCCGATCTGATCGTCCTGTTCGCGCCGGACCACTACAACGGGTTCTTCTACGAACTCATGCCGCAGTTCTGCATCGGCTACGAGGCCACGGGTGTCGGGGACTACGACAGCGAGGCGGGCCCGCTCGACGTGCCCACCGAGATCGCCCAGCGGCTCGCGGCGTCGGTGCTCGTCGACGGCGTGGACTGCGCGATCTCGCTGAAGATGGAGGTAGACCACGGCGCCGTCCAGCCGCTGGAGATCCTCTTCGGCGGCATCACCGCGAAGCCGGTGATCCCCATCTTCGTCAACTGCGTGGCGCCGCCGTTCGCTCCGATGCGGAGGGTCGGCGCGTTCGGAAGGGCCGTGGGGAACTTCCTCAGGGATCTGGACGCCCGCGTGCTGCTTATCGGCTCCGGCGGGCTGTCCCACGACCCACCGGTCCCGCAGATCGTTACCGCCACCGAGGAGCAGCGCAAGCTGCTCCTCAATGGCCGCCACCCGACCGCCGCCGCACGTGCCGCACGCCAGCAGCGTGTCATCGACGCGGCCAAGGCGTTCGCCAGGGGCGAGGCGAACATCCGGGACCTCAACCCGAAGTGGGACCGCGAGTTCATGTCCATCCTGTCCTCCGGGCAGCTCGACCGGCTCGACGACTGGACGGCAGAGGAGATGGCCGCCGAGGCCGGAAAGTCCTGCCACGAGGTCCGTACCTGGGTGGCCTCGCACAACGCGATGAAGGCGGCGGTCGGCGAGTACCGCTCGACGTTCTCCTACTACCGCCCGATCCCGGAACTGATCGCCGGCTTCGGCGTTACCACGGTCCTGCCCGTCGACGCCGGGGCCTGACCCACGAACATACCTGGAGGTCACTCCCCCGCGGCGCGGATTCTTGGGCACGGCCACGCTCCCGACCAATGAAGGGGCTGTGGCCGTACCCGTACGACGTTGGACCACCCAGAAGCGGGCGAGATCGTGACGCGGCGACCGGGTCGCGGTGATGCTGGGCAACGGCGTCGGCTTCCCGGTCGCCTGGCTGGCGATCGCCAAGCTCGGCGCGGTGATCGTCCCGGT